>CALDSL010000473.1 GCA_937920255.1 uncultured Anaerolineaceae bacterium
CCGGTTCCGCCAGTCGCAGCAGTGCCAGATCGCTGCCCGGGTCGCGCCCGGCCAGGGTGGCCGAGATTTCGCGCCCGTCCGGAAGCAGTACGCTGATGTCTTCTTCACGCTCGACCACGTGGCCGGCAGTGAGAATCATATCGGCGCTGACAGCTACGCCGCTGGCGGGGATGCGCGGCCGCGCATTGACCAGCACCACGCTGGCCGCGGCTCGCGCCGCGGCATCCGCCATCTGGTCTGACAGGTTGGTAAGGGGGTTGGGTGCGTCCATCATAAGGTTGGTTGTCCTTCCATTTTTGTTCGATCATGCAAGAAAACGGACTGTAGGGGTGAAGCATTCGGTCGGGCCACAGCTACCCAAAACCCTCCGTCCATCCGGATGCTTCACCCAGGCGACTGCCTGATGCGATGCTTGTCTGTACATGAAAGCCCGGGTGAAGCATCCGGAGAGCAACCTATCTTGATACGCAAAAGCCTGACCGGATGCTTCTCCCCTACATTTGGTTCATGGCCGGCGTGTTCTTGATATCGAGAACAGTCGCCTGAGCTTGCTGATATTCTCATTCTATGCATCGGAAGGCAGGGAATCACCACCCAAACGGGTGGAGCTTGTCCACCCGTTTGGGTTCATGATGGTTAACCGGTTTCGGACAAACACATTTCCTGTTCCAGCCCGCCGAACAGGCGCAGGCGCGCCAGGGGTTCATCATCCTCGCGCAGTACGTCGATGCCGCTTTCGCGCATCTGCTCGAGCATTGGCGGGGCCAGTCGCAGGGAGTCATCGTAGACTTCGAACACGTAGTCGGCGATGTCGTCGGCGGCGATGCGGTTGATGCTCAGCTTGCCACAGCCGGTGCACTGGTGCACCAGCATCAGCTCACCCGAGCGCGAGACGTACTTCTTGCGGCTGCGCTTGACTGAGAGCGCCACCGGGCGCATGCCGGCTTTGCAGGCTGCCAGCCGGTCGCCGGGCTCGAACAGGTCGAGGTGGCGCGACCACAGGCAGTAGGGACAGTGGTTGCGGTTTTGCGCGCCGGCCAGGAACGCGTTGGCGGATACAAAGCGGTGACAGTGCTGGCAGGTGAAATCAGTGTTGTAGTTAAGTTGAAACTGCATGGCTATCCGTCCTCTCTCAGCCGCAGGTAGCTGTTGAAGCGCCTCGGGCTGATGTGCCCCTCGGCTACGGCCTGGCGCACTGCGCAGCCGGGTTCATCGGTGTGGCTGCAGTTGGCGCGGAAGCGGCAGCGCCCGAGGTAAGGCTGCATTTCCGGGAAGTATTCGTCGAGGCTGTCCGCATCCAGGTCCCACAGGCCGAACTCGCGGATGCCGGGGGTGTCGACGATCATGCCCCAGGCGAGCGGGAAGATCTGCGCGGTGGTGGTGGTGTGGCGGCCATCCCCGGTGACCGGATTGACGGCGTTCACTCGCTCACCCAGACCGGGCGAAAGCGCGTTGAGCAGCGAGGTCTTGCCCACGCCCGACGATCCGAACAGGACTGACGTGCGCCCGACGAGCAGCGCCTGAAGGTCGTCTACCCCATAGCCATCGCGTGAGCTGGTGCACACCACGCTGTAACCGATGCGGCGGTATTCGTCCAGGGCGGCGTTCAACCCGCGCTCCAGGCCGGTGCCCTGCACCAGATCCATCTTGGTGATGCATACCAGCGCGGGCAGATCGGTGCTGTGCGCCGAAACCAGGTAGCGGTCGAGCAGGTTCCAGTGCGGTTCGGGATTGGCGGCGGCCAGCACGAACACGACCTGGTCGACGTTGGCAGCGATCACCTGCGCGCCGGTGGCGGCGCCACGGCGCGAAGCCACCGCGCGGCGCACCAGTTGGCTGCGGCGCGGATGTACCTCTACAATCTGCCCGATCCCTGGCTGCGTTTCCAGCAGGCACACTTGGTCACCAACCACAAGCTCATGTGCTTGCTGCTTGACAGCCTTCTTCGATTGTTTTTCCCGCACGTTCAAGCGGGTGCAGGTCAGCATGCGCTGGCCGGTATGTACTTGATATTGTCCGGGCAGTACCCGGGAAACAGTCCCCATCATATGGGAACTGGGATTTTGCACGTGCATTGTTGCTGCGCTCACTTTCAAGAAATCAAAAACGCCAGTCACGGATACCCGTGGCTGGCGGTATGGTTGGAAGCTGGTCTTATCGCGTCGCTGCGAGAAGTCCGGGGCGTTCCGGGGCAAACAAAAAGCCACGGGCGTGAGCACACCCGCGGCCGCAGCAGAGGCTTACGAACCTGCTAAAAACGGCGTGCCCACACAACGATTTCCCGAACAATGGCAGCAACTTGAGTAACCAAAAAACCCTTCCTTCTTGAAAATGAAGATCAACGCTTGTATTTTCACATACTGCGCGCGGGCATACAACCGGCCAGAGGACGGATTTCGCCTGTCCATGTGGCCAGGTGGGGTCAGCCGCCGGCTTTTTTGGCGTTGATGCCGCGCTTTTTCAGCGCTTCCAGCAGCGTTTCGCGGTGGTCGCCCTGGATCTCCAGCACGCCGTCTTTCAACGCGCCGCCCGTGCCGCACATGCGCTTGAACTCGGTCAGCAGCTCGCGCAGGGCATCCTCGCGCAGCGCCAGCCCGGTGATGAGCGTGACCGTCTTGCCCTTGCGGCCTTTGGACTCGCGGAAGATGCGCACCACGCCGTCGCCGGCCGGCCGGGCGGGGGCTTTTTTGCCGCACGCGCACTGCGCCTGCGGCTTGCCGCATTTGGGGCAGTGGCGGCCGGTCTCGGTGGAATAGACGGTGGGGTTTTCATTGCGCATGAGGTTATTCTACCATTCTCATTCCGCGGGCGGCCAGGGGATTTCGATCCAGGGAGTGTAGCCGTGTTTTTCCACCGCGTACAGCCGCGCATGAGAAGGCTCGGAGCAGCCGGCCTGGTCTTCGATCACCGCGGCGGTCTGCCAGTAGCCTTTTGGCTCGAACACGATCTGTCCCGCTCGGCACACCCAGGCTTCGATCAGGTACGGATACTGCTCGGAATCATCCCCGGCCTTGAGCACGTACGGCGTCCAGAATACGGAAACCTGTTCGCCTTCGCGCGTGGCCGAGACCCCCGCCACCGGGTTGGGGTAGTAGGGTGAGAACGGCAGCTTGACGTCCTCGGGGCGCACCGGCTGGACGGAAGCGAGATCGCCGGTGATGTCCATCCACTGCGGGTTGAGCCAGCACGGGTTGTCGCCGCCGATGGCGCGCACTTCCACGTACGTGCCGGGTTCCACGCGGCGGATGATTTCCAGCCGGTTACCTTCGATCACGCCGTATTTGTACAGGTAGGGCTGGCCGGGGCCGTAATGGCACACGGCCTGGCCAACGTTGACCGTTCCGCGCAGGACGGCATACGTGGGGATGGGCGTGGGAGAGGCGGTACGGGTGGGCCTTGGGATGGTTGTATGGGTGGCGGTAGCGGTTGGCAGGGGCGTGCTGGTGCGCGTGGCGGTGGGCGGCAGGGGCGTGACCGTGGCCGGCGGCGCGGCCGTGCGGGTGGGTTCGATCACCGCGGTGGGTGACGGGGTGGCCGGCGCGCACGCGGTTAAGATGAGCACAAGCAGAAAAAGCATTTTCTTCATGAGAGGATTATACCCAGCAATCAAGCCGATTTAGAAATGGCGCAATAGCCGGTCGCGCTGCACGGGCCACGGAAAAAGGATTCACCGCGAAGAAGCGAAGAGCGCGAAGAAAAACGCGAAGCAAAACGTTTTAAAATTTTCTTCGCGTTTTCTTCGCGCTCTTCGCTTCTTCGCGGTGCACTTTTGTGCGAGTTATCGAACAAGAATCGTGAAGCGCTACAAAAATTGCCCCTTGACATTAACGTTACGTCATCGTTTATACTATGCCCATGTTTACGGTAAAACAGCTTGCGCGCATGGCGGGGATTACACCCCGCGCCCTGCACTACTACGATGAGATCGGGCTCCTCAAGCCGACCCGGGTGGGCGATAACGGCTATCGCTACTATGGGGAGGAGGCCATGCTGCGGCTGCAGCAGATCATGCTGTACCGCGAGCTGGACATCCCGCTCGAGCAGATCAAGGAGATCATGGGACGCCGTGGCTTCGATGTGCTCGAGGCGCTGGAAACCCACCGCGCGCAGTTGGAGAATCGCATCGCGCATCTGGAGCGCGTGATTCGCACCGTGGACAATACGATTTTGTATCTGAAAGGACAACGAATTATGAGCAACCACCAGTTGTTTGACGGCATCAACGAAGAAGAACAAGCCAAAATGGAAAAAGAAGCGATGGATCTGTACGATCCGGAGACGGTGAAAGCGTCTTACCAGCGCTGGCGCAATTACAGCGCGGCGGAAAAGCAGCGCGTGTTGGACGAGGGCAACGCGATCTACACCGAGATCATCGCAACCATGCCCAAAGGCGCCGGTTCGCCCGAGGTGCAGGCGCTGGTCGAGCGCTGGCGCCGGCATATGGACTATTTCTGGACCCCGGCGCTCGACCAGCTCACCGGGCTGGCCGATCACTACAGCCAGGATCCGCGTTTCAAGGCCAATTTCGACAAGATGCACCCCGGTCTCGCCGAGTTCATGGGCGAGGCGGTACGGATCTATGTGGAGCGGCAGAAATAAGAGAGCAGGGCGGG
>CALDSL010000474.1 GCA_937920255.1 uncultured Anaerolineaceae bacterium
TTGCTGACCTTCATCACCACCATGCGCGAGCTTTCGCTCATCATCCTGCTGGTGACGCCCACCACAGCGGTGCTGGCCAGCATGACCATGCGCTATATTGAAAACGGCAATGAACAGCAAGCCAACGCTGTCATCATCATCTTGATCGTACTCGTCTTGATCGGCAACTTCATCATCAGCCGTTTCCGCGGCGGCAGCCTGAAGAAGGGCCTTGGGATGTAACCCGAAAGGAAATCCATGTCTACCACCATCACGATTAAAAACCTCACAAAACGATTTGGGAATGTGGCCGCAGTCAATAATGTCAGTTTGAAGATTGAAGCCGGCGCTTTCCTGACCCTGCTGGGGCCTTCGGGTTGCGGGAAAACCACGCTGTTGCGCTGCATTGCCGGCCTGGAAGATCCAAATGAAGGCGAAATCTATATCGGCGATAAGCTAGTCTTCTCCAGCAACAAGGGCATCTCGCTAGCGCCCGGCGCGCGCGACCTGGGGCTGGTATTTCAAAATTATGCCCTATGGCCGCACATGACGGTCTACAAAAATATCACTTTTGCGCTCGAGATGCAGAAGCTGAAGAAAGAAGAGATGGACAAGCGCGTGCATGAGTCGCTCAGGGAAGTGCAGATGGAGGGATACGAAGACCGCTATCCGCGTGAGATGAGCGGCGGCCAGCAGCAGCGCATCGCTCTGGCGCGCATGCTGGCTTACCGGCCAAAAGTGTTTCTGATGGACGAACCGCTCTCCAACCTGGACGCACGGCTGCGCATGGACATGCGCACCGAACTGAAACGGCTGCACCACATTTCCGGCGCCACCACCATTTATGTCACCCACGACCAGGTGGAAGCGCTCACCATGTCCACGGACATCGCGGTGATGAAACTGGGCGTGATCCAGCAGTTGGATACGCCCGACCGGGTTTACCATTTCCCCTCCAATTTATTTGTGGCCGATTTTATTGGCAACCCGAAGGTCAACCTGCTGGACGGCGTGGTTGATGCGCAAAATAGCGTGCGGGTGGGCGATTTCTGCCTGAATGCTCTTACTCTCAACGCGCGCGGCCAGGTTGTGGTTGCGATCCGCCCGGAGGACATCGCGGTGCTGGACGAACCGGCGACTGGAGCCGTAGAGTTTATCGCCTATTCGGTTCTGCCGGCCGGCGCCGATTCGACCATCGTAGCCCAGCGCGGCGACACGGAAATCACAGTTAAAGTGATGGGGATCAGCAAGATCAAAATGGATCAGAAAATCTGGTTGAAATTCGATGCAGACACGCTGAACATCTACGACAAGGAATCCGGCAACCTGGTGGCTGTCCATTAAACAGGGCACCACTTTTGTCAGCGTTGATGAAAGGAGGCGGTCGATCATCAATTGCGTGGACTGGTTGTGAAAGTTATTTTCATTTGCCTCTCAATGTCAGAAGGAGAATTGTAATGAAAACGTTCGCCAAGATTTTGATCATGATTGTGCTGCTCAGCTTTGTGGGCGGCTGCGCTGCGCCTGCCCCTGCTGCCGTCGAGGAACCTGTGGCGGCGGTGGAACCCACCCTCACAGCCAAAGAAGCATGGTTGAAGGCCAACCAGCTTGGTTCGTATGACACCGGCGAGCAGGACTGGGCCGCCATCGAAGAAGCGGCGAAGAAGGAAGGTTCCGTCATCGTCTACGCCAATTCTTCGAAGATCGCCAAGGCCGCCGACATGTGGGCCGAGAAATACCCGGACATCAAGCTCGAAGGCTACGACCTGGGCGGCGATGACGTGCTCTCCAAGACGCTTGGCGAGCAGCAGTCGAGCCTGTTTGTCGGCGATGTTTGGTTTAGCAGCGGCGGCGCGGAACTGTTTGGTTCGGTGCTGCCCAAAGAATATGTCTGGCGCTTTGTGCCCTCAGGCTTGGCCGTTCCCGAAGATCTGACCCAACCGCTATTGGTTTCGCGCTTTGGTACCACGCTGTTGGCCTACAATTCTGAGTTAAATGAAACCTGCCCGGTCACCAACCTGTGGCAGCTTACCGACCCGGAGTGGAAGGGCAAAGTTGTCATCGAAGATCCGTTGAACGACGC
>CALDSL010000475.1 GCA_937920255.1 uncultured Anaerolineaceae bacterium
GAGGCCGAGACCGACAGCGGCGAGGAGGTGTTTTTGCGGATGTTGAAAGAGGTGGACCCGGATTGGTTTGAGGGCTAGCCCGCAGGGTTGCCCTGTGGGCTAAGCTCCCTCTGGACATCCGCAAGGGCTTGTGTTAAAATATCCTTCGCTCTGGGGGCTCGTCTAATGGTAGGACAGCACACTCTGGATGTGCTTGTAGAGGTTCGAATCCTTTGCCCTCAGCCACACCGAAGGCACCCCGAGAAACCGGGGTGCTTTTGGATATCAGAGCCAGGAGCGATGCTGTATGTCTGACGAACCCGTTGTTGAGTCCAGTAATTTTATCCGTGAGGCGATTGAAGAAGATCTGCGCACCGGCCGGTTTGACCGCGTGCAGACGCGCTTCCCGCCCGAGCCGAACGGCTACCTGCACATTGGCCACACCAAGGCGATGGTGATCGACTTTGGCATGGCCGAGGCGTTTGGCGGCGTGTGCAACCTGCGTTTCGATGACACCAACCCGGTCAAAGAAGACGTGGAATTTGTGGATGCGATCATGCACGACATCCAGTGGATGGGGTTCCAGTGGGGCAAGGTGCTGTACGCCTCGGATTACTTTGACCAGTTGTACGCGATGGCGATCCAGTTGATCAAGGACGGCAAGGCCTACGTGGACGATCTTTCGCCGGAGGAGATCCGCGCGTACCGCGGCACGCTGACCGAGCCGGGCAAGAACAGCCCCTACCGTGACCGTTCGGTGGAGGAGAACCTGGACCTGTTCGAGCGCATGCGCGCCGGCGAGTTCCCCGAGGGCTCGCGCACGCTGCGCACCAAGATCGACATGTCCTCCGGCAACATCAACATGCGCGACCCGGTGATGTACCGCATCATCCACCGCGCGCACCACCGCACGGGCGACAAGTGGTGCATCTACCCGATGTATGACTTTGCGCACGGGCAGTCGGATTCGATCGAGGGCGTGACGCACTCGCTGTGCGACCTGGCCTACGAGGATCACCGCCCGCTGTATGAGTGGTATCTGGAGCAGTTGGGGCTGTTCCGCACGCGGCAGATCGAGTTCGCGCGGCTGAACATCACCTACACGGTTTTGAGCAAGCGTTTCCTGCGCAACCTGGTGGACACCGGCGCGGTGCGCGGCTGGGACGACCCGCGCATGCCCACGCTGGGCGGGATGCGCCGGCGCGGCTACCCGCCCGAGGCGATCCGCGCGTTCATCGAGGCGGTGGGCGTGGCCAAGCGCGAGAACCTGGTGGATATTGCCCTGCTGGAAGCCAAGGTGCGCGAGCAGCTCAACAAGACCTCGCCGCGGGTGATGGGCGTGATCGACCCGGTGAAGGTGATCATCATCAACTACCCCGAGGGGCAGGTGGAGGAGTTTGACGCGGTCAACAACCCCGAAGATGAGAGCGCCGGGACGCGCAAGGTGCCGTTCTCGCGCGAGCTGTACATCGAGAAGGACGACTTCCGCGAGGTGCCGCCGCCCAAGTATTTCCGGCTGGCGCCGGGGCGCGAGGTGCGGCTGCGCTATGGTTACATCGTCAAGTGCGTGGATTACATCAAAGACACGCTGACGGGCGAGATTGTGGAGATCCACTGCACCTATGACCCCGAGACGCGCGGCGGTTACGCCCCCGACGGGCGCAAGGTGCAGGGCACGATCCACTGGGTGAGCGCGCCGCACGCGCTGGACGCGGAAGTGCGCCACTATGACCGGCTGTTCACCACGCCCGACCCGAACCATCCCGAAGAGGGCAAGACGATGCACGATTACCTGAACCCGGAGTCGTTCAAGGTGATCGAGCACGCCAGGCTGGAGCCCAGCCTGCGCGGGGCCGCGCCCGGCACGCGGGTGCAGTTCGAGCGCAAGGGCTTCTACGCGGTCGACCCGGATTCGACCGAGGAGCGCCCGGTGTTCAATCTCACCGTGGGCCTGCGGGATACATGGGCCAAGATCGCGGAGAAGAAGTAACCCCCCTCCCGCTCCCCTCCACCCCCCTCCAACCTCCCCCCAAAAGAAAGAACGCTTTTGGGGGGAGGCTTTAGGCTTTCTCTCCCTCCAAATGTGTTTTTTCATTTGGGGGGAGCGGGAGGGGGGTGTTGGTAGACCGTTAACGCCCATTGACACGCCGCGGGCTTCGTGATATCACAGGGCATATCACCAAGGAGTTTTCCAATGAAACAGCTTCCCACCCGGCAGCGTGTCCGCAAGGCCGTCATCATTGCGGCGTTCTTATCCTTCCCCATCACCATGAACTTTCTCTCGCCCTACGTCATTATCGACGGGGCGATGCAAGGGGTGGCCAGCGGCAGCCTGGTGATGTTTGGGCTGATGTTCGCATCCTCGCTCTTTTTGGGGCGGGCGTGGTGCGGGTGGGTGTGCCCGGGCGGGGCGATGCAGGAGATCGTCGAGCCGGTAAACCGGCGCGCGGTGCGGCCGGCCAAAATCGACTGGATCAAGTGGCTGATCTGGATCCCGTGGGTGAGCATCATCGTGTGGATGTTCGTCCGTGCGGGGGGCGTGGCGGGGGTCAACATGCTGCACCTCACCGAGCGCGGCATCTCGGTGGACGAGCCGATGAAGTACATCACCTACTACGGCGTGGTGCTGCTGTTTGTGCTGCTGGCCGCGCTGGCCGGCCGGCGGACGGGCTGCCATACCATCTGCTGGATGGCGCCGTTTATGATCATCGGGCGCTGGCTGCGCAATCGGGTGGGCTGGCCGGCGCTGCGCCTGCGCGCGGATGCCGCCGCGTGCAGCGATTGCATGACCTGCACGCGCGGCTGCCCGATGAGCCTGGATGTGAACGCGATGGTGAAGCGGGAAAAGATGGAGCACGCGGAGTGCATTTTGTGCGGCACGTGCGTGGATGGCTGCGCGCAGGGGGCGATACGGTATGGGTTTGAGAGGGGGGAGGGGTAGAGAAGATTTGGAAACGATGGGGTGTTTACGGGCGACCACACCCCCCTCCAACCTCCCCCCAAAAGCCGGTCGCGCTTTACGGGCCACGCAAAAAGATTTCACCGCGAAGAAGCGAAGAGCGCGAAGGAAACGCGAAGAAATTTTAAAACGTTTTGCTTCGCGTTTTTCTTAGCGTACTTCGCACCTTCGCAGTGCGCTTTTGTGCGAGTTATCAAATAAGGAAGAACGCTTTTGGGGGGAGGCTTAAGGCTTTCTCTCCCCCTAAATCGCGTTTTTTGCGATTTGGGTACAACCCTGTGGGGGGAGCGGGAGGGGGGTGCTTTGGACAATTCCACGGTGAATATCAAAAATCGGGGTAACGCATGAGCGAGATCGTGAAGGACTTTTACAGCCAATACGTGCGCAAAGAATGGCGGCGGCTGGTGCGCGATGCGTACCACGGGCTGGAGTTTGCCACCACGCTGCACTTTTTGCGCAAGTACCTGCCGCCCAGCGGGCTGGTTCTGGACGCGGGCGGCGGGCCGGGGCGCTACACGCTGGAGCTGGCGCGCCGCGGCTACCAAGTGGTGCTGCTGGATTACACCCCGGCCAACCTGGAATTCGCGCGGCGGCGCATCCGCCGGTTGCCAGCGGATGCGCCGCTACGCAAGAACGTGCGCGCGGTGGTGGAAGGCAGCATCACCGATCTGTCGCAGTTCGCGGATGGGACGTTCGACGCGGTGGTGTGCACCGGCGGGCCGCTGTCGCACGTGGTCGACGCGGATCAGCGCGACCAGGCGGTGGACGAGCTGGTGCGGGTGGCTAAACCCGGCGCGCCGCTGTTCGTCTCGACCATCAGCCGGTTGAGCGCGCTCGTGGTGGAACTGACCATCGCGCAGCACGAAATTGAAGAGCCGCATTTTGTGGTGCTGCGCGACAGCGGCGACTATTTCGGCGGCTTCGGCTTCACCGAGGCGCACTTCTTTTATCCCGAGGAACTGAGAGCGGCGTTCGACGGCAAGCCGGTGACGGTGCTGGAAATGGCCGGGCTGGAAGGCGTCGGGTCAGGGCACCGCAGGGAGATCAACCGGCTGGCGAAGAACCCCGAACGCTGGAAGGTGTGGATGGAAACGCACCTCGCCACCTGCACCCACCCCTCGGTGGTGGGGTTGAGCGAGCATATGTTGATTGTGTGCAGGAAGAAAGCTTAAACGCATCACGAATTGCACGAATAAGCCGAATACGCACGAATTTTCAATTTATCGTATTCGTGGCATTGGTGTCATTCGCAATCATTCGTGATCTCATACATCGTCATTTACAATCACGAATAAAAACGAATGACACCAATGCCACGGATGAAAAAAGTAAAAAAAATCCGTGTTCATTCGCCGTATTCGTGACATTCGTGATGCTTTTCTGCGTTCGTGATACGTTTCTCCACTTCGACTTGATGTAGAATTACCCCATGCCCCATCACGTTTACTTTGGCGATAATTTGCCTGTGCTGCAATCCCTGCCCGCGGAGTCGGTGGATCTGATCTACATCGACCCGCCTTTCAACACGGGCAAGATGCAGGCGCGCACGCAGATTCGCACGGAGCTGGACGCGGAGGGCGACCGCACCGGGTTCGGTGGGCGGCGCTATGCCACGGTCAAAGTGAGGTCGCGGGCGTACGGCGATATTTTTGACGACTTCCTGGCGTTTCTCGAGCCGCGGCTAGTGGAAGCGCGGCGGGTGCTCAAGCCGCGCGGCAGCCTGTATTTCCACATCGACTACCGCGAGGTGCATTACTGCAAGGTGCTGCTGGATGGCATCTTTGGGCGCGAGGCGTTTATCAACGAGATCATCTGGGCTTACGACTACGGCGGCAAGCCGCGCAACCGCTGGCCGGCCAAGCACGATAACATCCTGTTCTACGCCAAAGATCCGCGCCACTACACCTTCAACGCCGACGAGGTGGAGCGCGAGCCGTACATGGCCCCCGGGCTGGTGAGCCCGGAGAAAGCCGCGCGCGGCAAGCTGCCCACCGACACCTGGTGGCATACGATCGTTGCCACCAACGGCAGCGAGAAGACCGGCTACCCCACCCAAAAACCGCTGGGCGTGCTGCGGCGCATCCTGCGCGCTTCGTCCAACCCGGGCGAGGTGGTGCTGGATTTCTTCGCCGGCAGCGGCACCACCGGCGCGGCCTGCCTGGAGTTGGGCCGGCAGTTTGTGCTGGTGGACAACAACCCCGAGGCGCTGCAGGTGATGGCGCGGCGCTTTGCCGGGGTGGAAGACATCTGCTGGCACGGCTGCGAAAACATCGATCTTACTCCCTGAACCCCCAACCCCATGAGCGAACGTCTCAGCGCCCCACCCTTCCCCCAACCCGGGCCGCGCGTGGTTGTGGTCGGCACCACCAGCAGCGGCAAGACCACGCTGGCCGCGCGGCTGGCGGCCATCGTGGGCGTGCCGCACGTCGAGATGGACGCGCTGATGTGGCAGCCCAACTGGCAGAAGACCGAGAAGGAGGTTTTTCTGGGGCGGGTGCGCGCGGCGCTCGACCGGCCGGCGTGGGTGGTGGACGGCAATTACAGCGAGGCGCGCCCGATCACCTGGGGGCAGGCCGACACGCTGGTGTGGATGGATTATTCACTGCCGGTGATCCTGTGGCGGCTGGCCACGCGCACGCTGCGGCGCGTGATCACCCGGGAGGTGCTGTGGGGCAACAACTATGAAACCGTGCGCGGCGCGTTCTTTGATAAGGATTCGCTGTTTTTGTATGTCTTTCCCTCGCGCAAAAAGCATCGCACGGTCTACCCGCGCCTGCTGCGCGAGGAGTACGCGCACCTGCAGGTGATCCACCTGCGCTCGCCGCGCGAAACCAAAGCGTGGCTGGATGGGCTG
>CALDSL010000476.1 GCA_937920255.1 uncultured Anaerolineaceae bacterium
GAAACCGGCCGCGTGCTGGGTCTGTTCTAAACAAAATAATCATCGTAGAAAACAAAATGGCGGCCGTTCGGCCGCCATTTTGTTTTCTACGATGATTATTACGCCTTCGTATTCGTCCGCGGGTCGAATGCGTCGCGCACGCCGTCGCCGAAGAAGTTGAAACCCAGCACCACGGTGAGGATGGCCAGCCCGGGGAAGGTGGTCAGCCACCAGTTATAAAACTTGAAGCGTCCCATCGAAACCATCGCGCCCCATTCCGGGGTGGGGGGCACCGCGCCCAAACCGATGAACGAGAGCGCCGCGATGGTCAGGATGGCGCTTCCGGCATCCAGCGCGGCCTTTACCAGGAGCGGCCCAAAGATGTTCGGCATAATATGGCGAAGCATAATTCGCGTGGAGGGCACGCCGACCACTTCAGCGGCAGCCACATACTCATTGTTCTTTACGCTTAATACCTGTCCGCGCGCCAGGCGGGAGTATTGCGGCCACCAAACCAGCATCATCGCGATCAGTGCATTGCGCAAGCTCGGACCCAACACGGCCGCGATCGCCAGCGCCAGCACAATCGATGGGAACGCCAGGGTGATATCCGCCAGGCGCATGATGAGCAGATCGTAGATGCCGCCAATATACCCGGCCGAAGCGCCGATCAGCGAGCCGATGATCGTGGCAAAAATAACGATCACCAGTCCAATTGGCAGCGAGATGCGCGCGCCATACACCACGCGCGAAAAAACATCGCGCCCAAGCTCGTCCGTGCCAAACAGGTACTCGGCCGAGGGCGGGCTAAGCCGTACGGAGATATTTTGCTCGAATGGGTCGCGCGCAGTGATCACCGGGGCGGCGATCGCCACGATTGCCCAGAACAGAATGATCATCAATCCCGCCATCGACATGCGGTTGCTGGTCAATGTGCGCAGGCTGCGTCTCCAGGGGGATTCGCTGGGACGAATGACGGCGATTTTGAGGTCGGTTTCCAGTTCCATGCTTATGACTCCCGGATGCGCGGATCAAACAGCGCGTAAGAAACATCTACGAAGATGTTAAATATCATATAGATAACGGCGAATAGCAGGGTAGTGCCCATAATCGCCGGGTAGTCCAGGTTGATCGCGGCTTCCACTTCATAACGCCCAACACCCGGCCAGGCAAAAATCGTCTCGGTCATGATTGCGCCACTGATCAAACCGGCGAATGCCAGACCCAGCACGGTGATGACCGGGATCATGGCATTGCGCAGGGCGTGCGTTAAAACCACAGTGCGCTCGCGTAAACCTTTGCCGCGCGCGGTGCGGATATAGTCCATGGAGAGCACTTCGAGCAGCGAAGAGCGGGTAATGCGTGTGATCAGCGCCAGCGTGAACCATCCCAGGATGATCGAGGGCAGAATCAGGTGCTCCAGCGTGCTCCAAAAAGACACCCAGTCGGCGGTCAGTACCGAGTCGACCAGGAACAGCCCGGTGATATGTTCCGGCCCCACCAGGCGCGAATCGATGCGCCCCGGGCCAGGCAGCCAGTCGAGCTTGTAGTAAAACAGGAACAGCACCATCAACCCCGACCAGAAGGGCGGCATAGACGCGCCAATCAGCGAGATGACCAGGCTAACCTTATCGATAAATTTGCCATTATGCACTGCCGATAGGATCCCCAACGGCAGTCCAATGATGATTGCAAAGATTAACGAGCCAATCGCCAGCTCGATCGTGGCTGGCAAAAAATCGCGCAGATCGTCGGTGACCGGGTTCTTGGTCTTAAACGATATCCCCATGTCCCCTTGTGCCAAATTCTGCAGGTAAATAAGGTACTGGACCGGCATCGGCTTATCCAGCCCCCATTTTTCGGTCGCCGCCCGCACCGCTTCTGGGTTTTCCAGCGATTTTTCGTTGAGGATCACAACCAGCGGGTCAACCGGAACAGCGTGCGTGACGATGAACAGCAGCATCGTGATCCCAATCGTCATGGGAATGATCAAGAGAAATCGACGTATCAGGTGTCCAGCAAGGCTCATCTTGACTCCCGCGTAGCGACGGCTGTAGAACCGTTAAGTTTCATTTCCGTAGCCCATGTTCAGATGGGTGGGCCAGGGTTGGCCCACCCATCATGAACATGTTGAAATTACTTGCTCAGATCAGCAAGGTTGAAGAAGTACACCGGGTGGTACGCGTACCCCTTGATATCTTTTTGCAGCGCGGTGATGGTCTGGCCCTGGTAGAGCATCAGGAAGGGCATGTCGTCCATTACCTGATCCTGCCACTGCTTGGTCAACTCGATGCGCTTGGCTTCGTCCATTTCCGATTCGATCGCGGTGGCGATTTCAACCGTCTTGGGGCTGTTATACCACATGCGGAAGGCAATCGAGGTGTCGGGGAAGGAGAAGAAATGCGTCCACATCGTCACGTCCAGGTAGTCGGGCGTCCAGCCGCCAAAGGCCATCGGCAGCTTCTGCGCGCGCATTTCGGACAGGTACACGCTCTGCTCCATCGGTGTCAGGTTGAGCGTGATCCCAACCTCTGCCAGGTCCGCCTTGAGTTTGGCGGCGATGGTTTCGCGGGTGGGGTTGGAGCCGTAATGCAGGTTCTCTTCAAAGCCGTTCTCGTAGCCGGCTTCCTTCAGCAGTTCCTTGGCCTTTTCCACGTCGCGCTTGATCACAGCGTTGGGATCCACGCCGGGCAGGCCGACCGGGATGATGCTCGGAGCGCGCGTGCCGTAGCCGCGCAGGATGGCGGTGATGATGCCGTCATAATCGATCGCGTAGGCAATCGCCTTGCGCACAGTCGGGTTCGAAAGCGGCTCGGAGATCTCCGGGTTCGAGGTCATGGCCAGGTAGTTCTGGTCCAGTGAGGTACCGATCACAACCTGGAGGTTATCGTCCGCCTCGGCCTGTTCCACCAGGTCGTAGTCGAGCGAGCGAATCATATCCGCGTCGCCACGCTGGAGCATCTGCAATTGCGTGGTCGGATCGGAAACGTGCTTGATAATCACGCGGTCAAAGTAGGGCTTGCCGCCCCAGTAGTTCTCGTTGGCTTCGAACACGATTTCGGCCTTGGGCGTCCAGTTGGTCATCACATATGGGCCACTGCCGGCCGAATTGCGATCCAACCAATCCTTTGCGGTGTCGGTCTTATCAGCGTCAGCCGCGTCGGTGCCGCCGTTTTCCTTCACCAGCTTGCTGTCCTGGATGCCCAGGCTGGGGTTGGCCGCCACGGCCAGCCACTGCGGGGTGGGGGCGGTCAG
>CALDSL010000477.1 GCA_937920255.1 uncultured Anaerolineaceae bacterium
TTCTGCACGATGCTCTGCCGCACAATCGGGTCTGGCGCGGCGTTGATCATTTCCTTCACCGCCACCAGCTTGACAACGTTGGGGAAGTGCAGGTCACGAGCGCGATAGACCGATCCCATGCCGCCGACGCCGATAATATCCTGGATCAGATAGCGGTTAACCAGGGTAGATCCGCGCTGGAGCTGTTGCGATTGGCCAGAAGAACCAGCATTGAAGTTATTGGTGATTCTGTGCGTATCCAGGATACTTCTCCAGGGTATGGGATGGGAAAGCTGGCACGCGGTGGAAACGTGGAGGGCATGCCACAGTTAGATTATAAGCTCCGCGGAAAGCGATTGCAACGCAAAAGACGCCGTGCCACCTTACACTCGCTAAACAGTTTCCATAACAATCCTCACATTAAAATGATGATTGGCCCAAAAAAGAGTGACGAAAAAACGGGTGGTGGAAACATCTGTAACTATTGCGTTACGGTGCTTTCCGGTACAATGAATGTACAGTGGGCCAAATGGCGCGCTGGTGTTTTGCGCCCAGCCAAGAATGTGCATCCCCCCTTTGTATTGTGTTTCTTGAACCAATTCTCATAAGGAGACTGTATGTTTCATGATTTTGACGAGGCGGCAAAGTTTGTGCGTGACCACCAAGTGCGCATGATCGACCTCAAATTCAGCGATCTGTGGGGTCGCTGGCATCATGTAACCCTATCGGCCAGCCAGTTCAATGCGGATGTCATGACCAGCGGGATCGGTTTCGACGGTTCCAGCGTGGGTTTTAAAAGTGTTCGTGCCGGTGATATGGCAGTAATCCCAGACCTTTCTACCGGTGTCCTTGACCCGTTCTGGGAGGTTCCCACGCTGAGCTTTATCTGTAACACCGTTGAAGCCGACACAAAACGGCTGTTTGGCGGCGACCCGCGCGAAGTTGCACGCCGGGCAGAGGCATACCTGGTATCCAATCAGATCGCCGGGAGCAGCCTGTGGGGTCCGGAGTTTGAATTTTACATTTTCCATGATGTGAGCATGGAAAATGGGGTGAATGTCGCCAGTTACAAAGTTGACTCGATCGAGGCATCGTGGAACTGCGCTACGGGCGGTGGGCAGGGCCACTTTATTCCGCTGCACGGTGGATATCACGCCATCCCGCCCAGCGACCAGTTGTTCAACCTGCGCACGCGCATGTCGATCGTGTTGGAAGACATGCGCATCCCGGTCAAGTACCACCACCACGAAGTGGGCGGCCCGGGCCAGTGCGAAATCGAAACCCCGCTGATGGGGATGCTGGCAGCCGCCGATGCCTGCATGGCGATCAAGTACGTGGCCAAAAACGTGGCCAAGCAGGCCGGCCAGACGGCGACCTTCCTGCCAAAACCGCTGTATGGAGAAGCCGGAAACGGCATGCACTTCCACCAGCAGTTGTTGGACGGCCAGACCAACCTGTTCTACGACGCGCAGGGTGAAAATCTGCTCAGCCAGACGGCGCTATGGTACATCGGCGGGCTGCTGACGCACGCCGCGGCGGTGCTGGCGTTCACCAACCCCTCCACCAATTCCTACCGCCGCCTGGTGCCGGGGTTTGAAGCCCCCATTAACGCCTTTTTCTCAAAGGGCAACCGCAGCGCGGCCATCCGCGTGCCCAAGTACGCCACCCAGCCAGATGAAGTCCGCTTTGAATTCCGCCCGCCGGACGCCACCTGTAACCCGTACCTGGCGATGGCGGCGCAGCTCATGGCCGGTATCGACGGGATCATCAACAAGATCGATCCCACCGCCGCCGGGTTTGGCCCGATAGATGAAGACGTGTTCTCCTGGTCAGAAGAGCGCCGCGCCACCATCAAGAGCCTGCCCACATCGCTGGAAGGCGCGCTCCAGGCGCTCCGGGACGATTACCAGTTCCTGCTGGCCGGCGATGTGTTCAGCGAGGAAATGATCAGGAACTGGATCAAGCGCAAGACCGAAGAAGATTACAAAGTCCGCTCGCGCCCGCACCCGTACGAAGTGGAAATGTATTTTGACCTGTAGGGAATGGAGCAAAAACGGTGCGGTCTGTTTCCAGATCGCACCGTTTTTCTCATTCAGTCGCGGATTTTCGCTGCTGCTCGCACAGCGCGCGGAGGTAATGCCAGTTATAGATCCCGTAATGGTGGCCGTCTTCCCATTCGAACATGATCGCGTAGGAGCCAACCGGCTCCACTTTGACCAGGCGCACGGCGGGTGATTCGGGCAATTGGACGCCGAAGACCGCGGGATCCGGCTCGGAGCTCATATTCTCATGCCCGCCGCGGCAGGAGGCGCACGGGCAGGCCGCGCGCAGCAGTTTGAATGAGAAGTCACAGGTCACGCCGTCGTTCCAGGTGATGCTCATCTCACCGGTCTGGCGGTTGGCAGTGATATTGGTAGGGGTTTCGCTCATGCAAATATCCTGATCATCAATATAGTTACGGCCCAGGCGTTGGCTGGCTAACTACGCTTAACCATTCGCCGGCCGCCCAGCCGCTGCGGCTCTCGTCCATCGGGGTCACCAGATACCACCAGGTGTAGCCGTCGGCATCGCGCGGGCCGTCGCGCACCTCAAACACCTCCGATTCGCGCCCCAAAAAGCGCGGTTCGGCGTTGGTTCCTGGGCCGGTGCGCAGGCGCAGCCCCGCGCCTTCGGTGTTGACGATCTGCACATACGTCCCAACGCTGATGCCGTTGACCACCAGGCTGGAGGGGGTCGCGGTGGCAGTGGCTTCGGCGCCCGGCAGCGGCTGGAGCGTAGAGGTCGGCGCGGCGATGACCGTGAAAACAGCGGTGGGAACGCCGGAGCGATTGGGGGGCGTGGAAAGCAGCAGCATCGCCAGTACCAAAAAGAACAGAAGAATCACAACCACCAGCGCGCCGATCAAAACATACACGCTGATGCGCCTGCCGAACAAATTGAAGTACATGCCGGCCTCCCTTCCGGGTCACAATTATGCTGGCAGCAGGAAAAACGCCACCGCCAGAATGGCATACACCGCCAGCAGCGCCGCGCCTTCCAACCAGTTCGATTCTCCATCCATGGCTACCAGCGCCGCGATGACGCACGCGCTGCCGACCGCCAGTAATTCAAACGTGTTAAAGATGAGGGTCAGCGGGTGGCCCATGGCCAGACTGACAAACACCAGCAGCGGCGCGACAAACAACGCTACCTGCACACTTGATGATACCGCAATTTCTACGCTCAAGTCCATCTGATTGCGCATGGCCACCTGCACCGCCACCACGTGCTCGGCCACGTTGCCGACGATGGGGATGAGGATGATACCCAGAAAGAACTCTGACAGGCCCAGGTTTTCCACCACGTGCTCCGTTGCCCCCACCAGCAACTCGGACATAAGTACCACCCCCAAGGTGGCAACCGCCAGCAGCACAAACGACTGGCGCACGCTCAGATTGGGCGTGTGATGCGCCGGCTCGGTCGAAGGATGCGTGACAGGGCTTTCCGCGCTGCGCAGGTTATAGAAGAGCCCCAGGCCGTACAGAACGATCATGACGGTGGCCACGCTCAGGCTGAGCGCCTCCACCGTGATCGAGGTTTCCGGGCCCATCGAATGACTGAAGATGGACGGGATCAGCAGCGCCATCACGCAGATAAACAGCAGCGTGGCGTGATTAGAGGCGTTGCGCCGGTCAAAGCGCTGCAGGCCGTGTTTGGCGCCGCCAAACACCATGGCCGCGCCCATCACCAGCAACAGGTTGCCCAGGATGGAGCCGGTGATGGAAGCCTTGACCAGCTCGAGCAGCCCGGCGCGGATGGCGACCAGGGTGATGATCAATTCGGCGGCATTTCCCAGGGTGGCGTTCAGCAGCCCGCCGACGCGCGGGCCGGTGTAGGCCGCCAGGGCTTCGGTGGCAGTGCCGATCATGCCCGCCAGCGGAACCACGCCCAGCGCCGATAAGCCGAACACGAACATGGGGCTCCATCCGGCTGACTCGGCGATGATTGCCAGCGGTAGGGCAACCAGAAGATAGGACAGCGGATTTTCTCGAAGATACCTGCGCACTTTGCTCATGTTGTTCTCCCTGATCAGGGTAAGATGGTATGCGAATGAAAATGTTGGGAACCAGGGAAAAGGTACAGTCAGCAACAGGCTGCCCCGCCCTTGTATCTGCGACAATTATATCAGCAAGAAAAACTGTGTGTTATAATCCCGAAAGGGATATGCAGAAAGCCTCTCCACCGTCAAGCACGCCTTTGCTGGGTAACCGCTACCAGCTACAACAGACCCTCGGAACCGGGGGAATGGCTGTTGTTTACCTGGCGCGCGACCTGATGCTGGAACGCCCGGTGGCAATTAAAGTTTTGCGCCAGGATTTCTCGCGCGATGATGACTTCCGCGATCGCTTCCGCCAGGAAGCGCGCGCCGCCGCCAATCTTTCGCACCCCAACATCGTCATGGTGCACGACTTTGGTCTGGACGCCGGCCGGCTGTACATCGTCATGGAGTATATTCCAGGCACCGACCTGAAGACGATGATGAAACAGCGCGGCCGCTTCACTGTGGATGAAGCCTTGCCGTTGATTGTACAGGCCAGCGCCGGCATTGGCTATGCACATCGCGCCGGTCTGGTTCACTGTGACGTCAAACCCCACAACATGCTCGTCTCGCCGGACCAGCGCCTCAAAGTGACCGACTTTGGCATTGCCCGCGCGCTGGCCAGCATCCAGCCGGATGAGAAGAACGACGTGGTGTGGGGTTCGCCGCAGTATTTTTCGCCTGAACAGGCCGCCGGGTTCGCGCCCTCGCCCGCCTCGGATGTGTATTCGCTGGGCGTTATCCTATATGAAATGCTCACCGGCCAGCTTCCGTTTACGTCCAATGATTCGAGCGAGCTGGCGCGCCTGCACCGCGACGCCCAGCCCACGTCGCCCCGGCGGATCAACCCGGAAATTCCACACGCCCTGGAAAGCATTTTGCTCAAAGTGCTGTCGAAAGAGCCATCCGCGCGCTACCGCACCGCCGACCAGCTCGGGCGCGTACTGCTGACCTTCAGCAACACCACCGATCCCTACGCCGGAAATATGCCCACCGCGCAAAATTCGGCCGCGACGGTTGTTTCCGGGCATACGCCCAGCGGCCCGATCCACGTCGCTCCGGTAATCGATGCACCGCGCCCGCGCCAGGCGGATGACACCCTGCCCACCGCCGCGGACGAGGAAGACAGCGGCCCGCACATCGACTGGGCCACGGTGTTGTTGGGGCTGCTGGCCGTGCTCAGCGTGGGCGGCCTGATACCGTTCTGGTTGTATATAATTCTTTCGCTCCAGAATCTTATCCGGTAAGCCATGGCCAAGATAATCCTGTCCTCCTCGATTTTATCGTCAGACTTTACCCGGCTGGGTGACCAGATCCGCGAAGCGGAGAGCGGCGGCGTGGATTGGATCCATGTGGATGTCATCGACGGCCATTTTGCGCCCAACATTACCATGGGACCCTTCATCGTCGAAGCCTGCCGGCGCGTCACCAGCCTGCCGCTGGACGTGCATCTGATGATCGAGAAGCCCGAGCGCTACGTGGAGGATTTTACCAGCGCCGGCGCCAGCCGGTTGACAGTGCACATCGAGGGCAACCCGCACGTGCACCGCACGCTGCAAACCATTCGCGACCTGAACGTCTCGCCCAGCATCGTGCTCAACCCGGGCACGCCCGCCTCCAGCCTGGAAGCGGTGCTGCCGTTTGTCGACATGGTGCTGGTGATGAGCGTCAACCCCGGGTTTTCCGGCCAGCAGTTTATTGAAACCACCCCGGGCAAAATCGTCCAGATCCGCGCCATGCTGAATGCGATCGGTTCACAGGCGTATATCGAGGTGGACGGCGGCATCACCGCCGAAACCCTGCCGCAGTGCGTGGCGGCAGGCGCCAATGTGTTCGTCGCGGCCACTTCCATTTTTAAGTACCCGGAAGGCATCGCCGCAGGAATTGCCGCGCTGCGCCGCGCGGCCGCTTAAAACAAAAATCGCGGCGAGAGGCCGAGATTTTTGTCCACGTTCTTTGAAAATGAAAAACTAAGCAGTTTTCGCCAGGGTGCGAATGCATTTGGCGCACATCACCTTGCGGACTTTGCGACCGTCAACCATCACCGTGATCTTCTGCAGATTGGGGTGGAAGGTGCGGTTGGTAGCCCGCTGGGAGAAACTGCGATTGTGTCCAAAGGTTGTGGTCTTGCCACAGGACTCACACTTTGCCATCGTCGAATTCCTTTCCGAAATCTTGGTGAAACGCGGGGCAAATGCGTTCCCCGCAGCGACAGGAGATTTTACCACACTCCGTATCTCCTATCAAGGATAACTGTTAAAGCATATATGGGAGAAGGGTAACTGAATGGCTGAATCGAATCAACTTGGTAATATTTACGTCTACCATCGAGCCATCGCAACGATTGCATGCCAATCGGCGATGTCCTCGTACGGGGTCGTGGGCCTGGCCGCCAAAAATCTGGCGGAAGGCCTGGCACAGGTGATCGTCAAAGATCCGTCGCTGGGTGTGGATGTCAAGTACGATGGCAAAACCATCCAGATTGACCTGTACATCATCATCGAGTACGGGACGCGGATCAAATCCGTCGCGGCGAGCGTAGCAGACAGCGTGCGCTACCAGGTGGAAAAGGCAATGGGCTTACCGGTAACATCGGTGAATGTCCATGTGAGAGGCTTACGCGTCAGTGACACCGATTAATTCCAGAGGAAAAGCTTATCCTTACACTTAGGAGCATTATGAGCAGCAACATTCAACCTTCAGCCTCCACAATGGGTGGGAATAACCCTGCCAGCCTGCAGTATATCGATGGCCAGAATTTTAAAACGCTCGTTGAAGCGTCGCTGACCTGGTTAAAAACCAACCAGCAGACGGTCAACGCGTTGAACGTCTTCCCGGTGCCGGATGGCGACACCGGCACAAATATGCTGCTGACCATGCAGTCGGCCTATAACGAAATTGCCAGTTCGGGCGAGAAAAACGTGGGGAAGATCATCCACGCCGTCGCCCAGGGCGCGCTGATGGGCGCGCGCGGCAACTCGGGCGTGATCCTCTCCCAGATCTGGCGCGGCATCGCCCGCGCGGCCGATAATCACGATCGCCTCGACTGTAAAATGTTCGCCCTGGCGCTGGCCGAGGGCCGCAACACGGCCTATAAGGGCGTTGTACGCCCGGTGGAAGGCACCATCCTGACCGTGGTCAAAGATGTGGCCGCCGCCGCCGAGCAGCAGGCCAATAGCGACCCGCAGGATATGATGAGCCTGTTGGAAACCGTCGTCGCCGCCGCGGATACCTCGGTGCAGCACACCCCCGAGCTGCTGCCGGTGCTCAAACAAGCCGGCGTGGTCGATTCGGGCGGGAAAGGCCTGTTCTTCATCCTTGAAGGTATGCTACGCCATCTCAAAGGCCAGCCGCTGGAGACCGCGCTGACCAGCGTGCAACCGCTCTCGGCCATGCAGATGGAACAGGGCATGGAGGAGATTGAACCCGGCCAGGATTATGAAGTGGTGGTGGACTTCCGCCCCAATGGCGCGTTGAACCTGGACGAATTCTACAGCGGGTTGTCGGAGATTGGCACGTCGATCCAGGTGGGCGAAGGCGACGGTTTCTACCGTATGCACATCCACGTACCCACCGATAAACGCTACGAACCCATCGAATTCACCATGAAGCTGGGCACCATCACCAAGATCAGCATGGAAAATCTGCTGGCGCAGATGGAAAGCCTGAGCCAATCGCAGGACACCAAGCTGCC
>CALDSL010000478.1 GCA_937920255.1 uncultured Anaerolineaceae bacterium
CTAACATCGGTGATGTCGACCTCACCATAACCGTGGTGCAGCCGAACGAGACCCCAAAAGTAACGGCTACTACCGCGCCCTAACCCAGGAGAATGACACGATGAGCAAAAACCGCTTCTTCAGCTTGATCCTGTTGGTCGCTGTGCTGGCGATGGCAGGCTGCAACACCAATCAGCCCGCTCCGGTCGCCACCCAGGCGCCCCAGCCCCAGCAGCCCACCGCGGACCTGGGCGTGGTACGCACGCAGGCTGCGCAGACGGTCGTGGCGCAGATCACCGCCGACGCGCTGGCCAATCCTTCGGCCACGCCTACGGCTGTTCCGCCTACCGCAACGACAGAACCCACCGCCACCCAGGCCGCGGCTACTTCTACTCCGGTTCCCACCATGACCCCCACCCGCGCCGCCAGCAGCGGCGGTGGTGGCGGCGGCTATGTTGGCCCCACGGCCACAGCCTACACCGACCGGGCGCAGTTGACCAGCCAGAGCATCCGCGATGGAGCTCGTTTCCCTACCGGTTACGATTTTGACGTGGTGTGGACCTTCAAGAACACTGGTTTCCGCGATTGGAACACCCAGTTCTACATCAAGTACATCGACGGTGACCTGGTTCCCAAGCAGGACATTTATATGCTTTCCGAGCCGGTGAAGAAGAACGACACCACCAGTTTCCGCGTCGACTTTGTCGCCCCAAGCCAGCCGGGTCGCTATGAAAGCAACTGGGCGCTGATCAACGATGACGGCACGGCGTTTTTCAACTTCTACATTGTGATCAACGTTTACTAAAACTCGATCTACCGTTGACCAGGGATAAGGCGGCTTGCTTTATCCCTGGTTTTTGTTAAAATCGCCAGTACAATGAACAACAGGCTGTCGCTGGATGACATTCGCGCGGAAGCGCAGCGCGCCGGGTTTGGTTTGAGCGGGGTAACCACCCTTGAGCCGCCACCGCATTTCGACGCCTACACCGCCTGGCTGGACGCCGGCCGCCACGCGCAGATGGCCTACCTGGACACCGAACGCGCGCGATCCGTGCGCGCCAACCCGCGGCATGTGCTGGATGGAAGCCGCTCGGTTGTGGTGCTCGGCATGCGCTACCCCGACCCGCGTGCAATCCCGGACGCGGAACCAAGTGAAGCCTGTGGGCGGGTGGCCTCCTATGCCTGGGGCGACGACTATCACGACATTCTCCCTGAACGGCTGGCTCCCCTGGCTGACCTGCTGGGCGCGCAGCTTTCCAATGGTTTCTCCAGTACGAAAATCTACACCGACACCGGCCCGGTGCTGGAACGCGACCTGGCGCAGCGCGCCGGGCTGGGCTGGGCCGGAAAAAATACCTGCCTGATCTCGCCGTCCAGCGGCTCATATTACCTGCTGGCGGAAGTGTTTACCAGCGCGGAGCTTGAACCCAGCCTGCCGCTGCAAACCGATCACTGCGGAAGCTGTACTCGCTGTATCCAGGCCTGCCCCACCGGCTGCATTTTGCCCGACCGAACGATTGACGCCAGGCGCTGCATCTCTTACCTGACCATCGAAAACAAAGGCGTAATTCCGGCCGAGCTGCGGCCCCTGATGGGCGAATGGGTGTTCGGCTGTGACATATGCCAGATGGTCTGCCCATGGAATCTGCGCTTTTCGGATATCGCCGGCGGTGATGTTTTCGCCCCGCACCCCGATGTTCCGCGGCCGGTGCTGCGCAAGGAGCTGCGCCTGACCCCGCAGGAGTTCAACCGCAAGTTCAAACGCAGCCCGGTGCGGCGCGCCAAACGCCGCGGCTATCTGCGCAATGCGGCCGTGGCGCTGGGCAATCTTCAAGACCCGGCTGCGGTACCCGACCTGGGTTTCAGCATGCTGTCGGAGCCCGAGCCGCTGGTGCGCGCCCACGTCGCCTGGGCGCTGGGGCAAATCGGCGGCGCGGCGGCGCGGGCGGTGCTGGAAAAGGCGCTGCATAGTGAGCCGGATGGAACAGTGCTGGGTGAGATCCGTTCTGCGCTGGAGTGATTACGGCGCCCACACTGGATGGATGGCATCCTGCGCAATGGCTTGTGTCTCGTCGCTTTCCATCTCCCACACGAGAAGCTCGGGCGCGCTGCCCGAAGAGCCGAGCGCAAATCGCTGGAAGGCCAGCCGCGAGCCGTCCGGCGACCATTGGTAGTTGGCGTGCGCTCGCGCCAGGTCGTCGGTGATGGCGCGGGCGCCGCTGCCATCCGGCCGGATGAGCCAGATCTGCTTGGCCGGGCTGCCCGCCAAGCGCAGCGTGCCGTATGCCAGCCAGCGCCCGTCCGGCGACCAGGCCGGCAGGCTGTAATCCGAGGCGTCATCCTCGGCTACCCCGAGCAGGATGCGCGATTGGCCGGTTTGAAAATGGTGGAGATAAACCTTCATTGATACAAAACCGCCAAATGCCTCTTCAACATTCACGGTCAATTCTTGCCCATCCGGTGACCAGCTTCCCGCCTGGGCAATATTTGTTTCCAACACCACTTCCTGCCCGTCGCTCATGCTGCGCACGCGGATACCGCCCGCCGCCGGGTCGTAGAACGCCAGCCGGCTGCTGTCCGGCGACCAGGAAAACACCTCCGCCAGGATGAGCGGATCAAGCTCCAAGGGGTACGTGTCGCCATCGGCCAGTTCCAACAGCCAGGGAACCGGCCGGTCGGGCGCATCCGCCGCAGCGCGGTTGTAAGCCAGCCAGCGCCCGTCCGGCGAAGCCGCCGGTTGCGAACACAAGTCCGCCCCACAATCCACCAGCAACAGCGGATTGCTGCCGTCCCAATTGAGCAGGCGCAGATCGCTGCCGCCCTGGTCGTTCAGCACCACCACCACCAGGCGGCTGCCATCGGGCAGGGCTTCCAGGCTGGTCACCCGCCCGCCGGTATTGGTGATCTGCCGCGCGGCGCTGCCGTCCAGTTCCGTCAGCCAGGCCTCGCTGACCTCAGCCGGGGAAAGAAAGGCAATGGCGGGCTGACCTTCCGGCCGTCCGGCGGCCTGGGTCACCGGCTGGCGCAGCCGCGATGCGGCCCACAGCGTCAGCCCCAGGCCGGCCAGCAGCGCGATGAGAAACACAATTGGTCGCCGTTTCATTGGATTGATCGTAACAGATTAACCCTTCCGGTGGAATAGAAACATGCCAGGGTTGTTCACACAACCCCGGCAAGATCGTGTTCGGATGGCTGCCTACGGGGTGGGTGTTACCGTGGCCGTGGGAGCTTTGGTGGGAACGGCGGTAACCATATTGACCGGGATGATCAACGTCTGCCCGGCAAACAGGACGGTAGCGTCGTCTTCGAGCTCGTTGTCCTTGATGGCGATGATCGCATCGATGGTAGTGTTGAATTTGGCCGCGATCGAACCCAGCGAGTCGCCCAACTGGACGATGTACTCAATCTTCGTGCCCGCCGGCATGTTGTCCGGCAGCGGGGTGGCGGTCGGCAATGCCTGATCGGGAGATGGGATGAGGATCTTCTGATCGGCCGTGATGGGGCAGGTGTTGGGCGCGAAGTTGTTGAGCGCCAGCAACACCATCACATCCACATCAAAATTCGCGGCGATATCCCAACAGGTGTCATTCTCCTTGACGGTGTATTCGAATGGCCCGGAGGGGGTCTCGGTGACGGTCACGGTCGGCGTCAGCGTTTCCGTGGGTGTCACGGTTGGCGTCGAGGTGGGCACGGTGGGGGTTGGGGTAAAGGTGGATGTGGATGTAGGCGTGGGGCTGGCAAACAGAGCAATCGCCGGGCGATTGGGGCCGGTAAACCAGACGACCAGAATCACGATCCCGATTGCTACGAGCAGTACCGCGAGACCGCCAACAATAAACGGCGTCATGCGCTGGCGGCGGTGGTACGAGTCGATCACGTTTTGCGGGGAATCTTTTCCTCTCATAGATCTTCCTATTTTCTTCAAAATCGGTACCCGGCGAGCCGGTCATCTCTGGAAAAACCTTAGGGATGGATAAAGTGATTCTAACCCATATTTTCCGATTGCGCGAGTCTGTCCTGAGCGTGCTGGCGCGGCAGGTATTCCCGCAGGAACTGGCCGGTGTACGAGTCATCGACGCGTGCCACTTCCTCGGGCGAGCCGGTGGCTACCACCGTTCCGCCGCGGTCGCCGCCTTCCGGCCCCAGGTCGATCAGGTGATCGGCGACTTTGATGATATCCAGGTTGTGCTCGATAATCACAATCGAGTTGCCGGTATCCACCAGGCGCTGCAGCACTTCGATCAGGCGGTGCACGTCCCCGGCGTGCAAACCCACCGAAGGTTCATCCAGCACGTACAGGGTGCGCCCGGTGGCGCGGCGCGAAAGCTCGCGCGCCAGCTTGACGCGCTGGGCTTCGCCGCCCGAGAGCGTATTCCCCGGCTGGCCGATCTTGATATACCCCAGGCCCACGTCGTAGAGGGTCTTGAGCTTGTTATAAATGGACGGGAAGGCGGCGAACAGTTCCAGCCCGGCTTCGACGGTCGTGTCGAGTACATCGGCGATGGAGAGGCCCTTGAAGCGTACCTGCAGGGTTTCGCGGTTGAAGCGCGCCCCATGGCACACATCGCACGGAACGTACACATCCGGCAGGAACTGCATCTCGATGCGCAACTGTCCCTGGCCCTGGCAGGCTTCGCAGCGCCCACCGTGCACGTTGAAGGAGAAGCGCCCCGGCTTGTACCCGCGGATTTTGCTTTCCGGCATCTCGGTGAACAGGTTACGGATTTCGTCGAACATGCCGGTGTAGGTACCCGGGTTCGAGCGCGGGGTGCGCCCGATGGGCGACTGGTCAATATTGATGATCTTGTCCAGGTGTTCCGTCCCGCGGATCTGGTCATATTCGCCCGGCTGGGTGTGCGCACCGTTCAGGTCACGCGCCAGGGCGGCGTGCAGAATATCCACCATCAGGGTCGATTTCCCCGAACCGGAAACGCCGGTGATGCACACCAGAATACCCAGCGGGATATGCACCGTCAGGTCTTTGAGGTTGTTGGCTCGTGCGCCGACCACCACCAGCTCTTTGCCATTGCCCTTGCGGCGTGTAGATGGCACCGAGATATACTTGCGCCCGGAGAGATAATCGCCGGTGAGCGAGTTGGGATTGGCCAAAATCGCATCCACCGGGCCTTCGGCCACCACGCGCCCGCCGTGCTCGCCCGCCCCCGGCCCAAGGTCGAGGATCCAGTCGGCTTCGCGGATGGTTTCTTCATCGTGTTCCACCACCAGCACGGTGTTGCCCAGGTCTCGCAGGCTCTTGAGCGTGGCCAGCAGCTTGGTATTGTCGCGCGGGTGCAGGCCAATCGAAGGCTCGTCCAGCACGTACAGCACACCCATCAGCCGCGAGCCGATCTGGGTCGCCAGCCGGATGCGCTGCGCTTCGCCGCCCGAAAGCGACCCGGCCGATCGCCGCAGGGTAAGGTAATCCAGTCCGACATCGACCAAAAAGCCCAGGCGCGAGCGGATTTCCTTGAGCACGCGCTCTGATATGGCGCGCTGGCGCATGGTGAGGGGCGATTCGGGCTCCATCAGCCGGCTGACCCAGTTCAACGTGCGCGCCACCGGCCATTCGGTGGCCTGAACGATGTTGACGTCATCGACCGTCACCGCCAGCGCTTCGGGGCGAAGGCGCGTGCCCTTGCAGGTCTGGCACGGCCGGTCGCTCATGTATTC
>CALDSL010000479.1 GCA_937920255.1 uncultured Anaerolineaceae bacterium
CTGCGGAGAAATGAGGGGAGAAAGCTCATCGTTGCACCTTACCTGGCCTCGTTGCCATGATGGCCGTTTCCATTGTGGCCATTGTCCGAACCCTGGCCTTCGATTTCGGGCGCGATCAGGTGAATGGAGACTTCCGAGACAGATGGAAGATCGCCCAAACCCATCACCGCCGACTGCAAGATCTCATCAATCGAGCGTGCCTGGGAGAACTGCTCGCCCAGCTCGTTGAGTTTTTGCTCTTCGCGCGCGTGGCGCTGGGTCTCTTCCAGCAGGCGGGCGTTTTCCAACGCGATGGCGGTTTGCTGGGTCACCGCTTCTGCGAACGCGGTTTCCTCGGGCGTGAGTTCCTGCACGTCGCTCTCCAGCGAGAGGTATCCAATCACCTGGTCGCGCAGCAGGATGGGGAATTCGTGTACCGCGTTGGCTTCGCCGGCGGTGGGGGCGTTCGGGTTTTCGTAGTGATATTTCAGCCCACCGTGCTCGCGCGCCGCGGCGGTCCAGGTCGTCGAAACAAACTCGCTGGTGATGGCGCTGATCTCGCTCAACGCTTCCTGGGTTTGCTGGTACAGCCGCGCATTCTCCAGCGCCGTGGCCAGACTGTCGGCGATACCCTGCAAAATGGCGATATCGTCGTTGTCAAACGCGTTGGGCTGGTTGGACTGGATGCTCATCGCGCCCAGTACTTCATTTTTGGATAGGATGGGTAGCGCCAGCTCCGAGCGCGTGTGGGGGAGGTACGGGTTGTTGAAGCGGATCGCTTCCGCGCCGATGTCGAGGGCGATGCGTGCCTGCCGGTTGAGGGTCGCCCAACCGATCATCGATGAACTTCCGACGGCCAGGCTGTGGCGCGCCGCGATCATCTTCTGCCCAGCTTCGCCGGTGGCAGCGCGCAGCACCGCGGATTTCTGGTCTTCGTCCAGCACGAACACGCCGATGTAGTACATCTTGAAGCGGTCCTGCATCAGGTCGATCACGGTTTGCAAAAGCTGCTGCGGATCGTGGATGGAAATAATGCTGCCGGAAATCTCGGCTGCCACGCGCGCCTGCAGCAGGCGGCGTTGATAGTACAGCGTGCGTTCCTGCAACTGCTTCTCAATCGAATGCTGCGTCCGGTTCAACTCGGCGGCGGTGTTTTGCTCGCGTTCCAGACTGCGGCGGAAGTTCGATGCCAGGGCTACCTGCGAACCGATGATCGAGCAGGAGGTGATCACCAGGCTGGTGATCGTCACCACCCATTCCCCGGCGGTTTCCAGTTTTGGCGCGGTGAATTGCAAAACCGACAGCGGGTCGGGGGAGAGCAGGGCATACAGGGTCACCGCTGCCGCCCACATCACCAGCGTCGCGCCCAGGCCTTTCCAGCTCAAGAAGAAGCCGGAAAAATACAGCATGCCGAAGACAACCGGAATGGTGATGACGCCGAACCCGGTCAGGTAGAACAGCATGAACGACAGCAGGAACAGACCCAGCAAGAGCAGCGACGCCCGGATTTCGTATCGGATGCTGCGGTACAGTATAAGCGCGACGACGCCAGCCAGAATGGCAAATGAGGCGATGGCCGCCGGGATATTGCTGGCGGCTCTTGGCACGTACACCAAAATGCCAATGAAGACGAGGGAGGAAATCACCAACAGGAACGTCTGCAAGATTTGATCGAGCAGGACGATGACCGCCCCGCGCCCGGCTGCCGTTTTGCTGGTTTTATTGGGGAGGATGGGACCGATCATGCTCATGAATCCAACTCCTGCTGCGGTTTCTGGTCACTGCCGTGGTGATGCCCGTTCCCGTTGCCGTTCCCGCCATTGCGCCCGGTCGTGATGGACAGCGGAATGCTGTCCGCCATCCCGGCGAGGGTTTCGCCGCTACCACTTTCGGTTTCCTCAGACATCAGGCGGATGTTCGCCCGCCGCGCGCGCAGCACGCTTGCCAGCTCGCGGGTCGAGATTTCCATAATCGACTGGATATCGCTGGAGCGGCGAATCTTGCTGGTGATCTCAAACAATTGTTTTTGCTGTTCCACCTGCAGGCGCACCTGGCTGACCAACTGCGCGTTGGCCAGGATGGCGCCCAGGGTACTGCCCAGGCTGCCCAGAATTTCCTGGTCGTTTTCGTCATAGACGGCAGGCTGGTAGCTGCCGATGCTCAACACGCCCACGGTGTGGTCGGTATACAGGATCGGCACCGCCAACTGCGAGCGTACGGCTGCGTCTGGTCCGGTTTCCTGCCCTTCGGTCTGGGCGTCTTTCACCAGCACCGGGTGCCTTCCCAGGGCGGCCAGACCCACTGTCCCTTCTCCCAAAACGATATGCTCCTGGCTCACGTCGACATTCTCGTAGCCGGCAAAGGCGCGGATGGTCAGGCTGCTGCTCTGCCCGAACAGGTAGATCGCCACGCGATCGCTGCCAAAGGCGGTGCGCAGGCCTTCCACCGTGGTGCGCAGCGCATCATCGGCGTTGGTGCAGGCCGCCGCCGCGGTGGTGATCTGGTGCAGGAAGCGGTGCTTGGTGATGTTTTCCTGGGTTTCCACGAACAGGTCAGCGTTGAAGATCGCGATGGCCAACTGGTCAGCCAGGATGCGCAGGATATTGATATCTTCGCTCTGGAAAGCGTGCGGGGTGGTGCTCTGCACGTCCAACGCGCCCAGCGTGCGCTCGCCGATGCGCAGCGGGATAGCCAGCTCGGCGCGGGTGAGGGGCAGCATGGGGTTCGCGTAGTAGTTTTCCGACAGGGTCACATCATCCACCACCGCCGGCTCGCCGGTGCCCGTGACCTTGCCGACGATGGATTGCGAACCGACTGCCAGGCGGTGACCGGCGGCTTTCAACTGCCGCCCCGCCTCTCCGGTCGACTCGCGCAGCACGGCGTATTCACCCAGTGGGTCAAGCAGGAAAATCGATGCGTGATAGAACCCAAAGCGTTCGCGCACCAGGTTAATCGATTTCTCCAGCAGTTCTTCCACGTTGAGCGTGCCGCTGGCATCGCGTGCGATTTCCGCCGCGGTGAGCAACTGCTGCGCCCGTTTTTGCGCCAGTTGTTCCGCGGTTTTCAGTTCGGTGATGTCGTGAGCAATCGAAAGCAGGCCGCTCACCATGCCGTTTTCGTCCCACATCGGCAGCGTGTCAACCGTGATCCAGGTTGTTGCGCCGCTTGGGGATCGCATCTCAAAGATCTGCCCCAGCTTTGCCTCTCCGGTTTGGATGATTTCCATCTCGTTGGCGTACAGCATTCTGGCCTGCGGATCATCCGGCAGTAGATCGATGTCTGTCATGCCTGTCAGTTTGGTGGTGTAATCGATACCGCGTTGCGCATAGAAGGACTTGCTGCACAGCAGATAGCGGGCCTTTTCGTCTTTGAAGCTCACGCTGTCTGGGATGTTGTCCAGCAAGGTGTTGAGCAGATAGTGTTCCTGATCGTAGGCGCGCAGTGCCTGGCGCATTTGGGTCAGCAATTGAGCGTTGCGGATGGAAATGGCCACCTGTGGCGCGATGGTGCTGAGCAAGCGCAGGTCGTTCTCATTGAACCGGCCTTCATTATCGACATCTTCCACCGCCATCACGCCGAAGGCCTCGCCGCCCACCATCAGGGGGACGCCAAGCCATGAGCGCGCCGGCTCGCCAACGATCTTTACACCCAGATTGGCCGCCTTTTGAATGGCATTGCTGGACAGTAATAGTGGCTTCTCGGTTTTCAGGATGATTGAGGTGAGCCCTTCGCCGAAGGGCATGGCATCGACATGGATGAGTTGACCATGCTCATAATTAAAGGGGAAGTCGATCTGGTTGGTTTCTTTATTATGTAGCGCGATAAAGAACCCCAGTTCGCCGCCAGTAGCTTCTTTCACCTGTTCCAGCAGCACACGGTACAGGCTGTCGAGGTTCGTTTCGAGCGAAACAGACGAGCTGACCGTGGCCAGGGTGCGAAGTTCCTTCAGGTTCGCTTCCATCGCATCCAGGGCGTTCAGGCGCTCTTCGGTATTGGCCACCACTTCCACCAGGCTGAGGTATTGCTGCAAAATCGCGGAGGTCAGGCGGCTTTCTTCGCGCGCCGCGAGGACGATGACTTGCGCCAGGGCGCCATCCACGAAAACGGGGAATAGCGCCGCGGAGGTAAACCCGCGCTGGTGGAAGAAGGAGAGAATGGAGAAGTATTCCGACGGCTGCCCCAGGTTTTCAAACTGCAGATAGCTCCCGGGCAGGAATTTTTGTTCAAAACGCGATGCGGTCAGGACGATCACCGGCGGCTTGGTGTTATTCTTTTGTTGCGCATCCGCGATCGCGAACGCCCGCAACTGGTCGTCATGAATAGCGAGGATCATGCCGGCGTAGCTGGTTTCGAGCAGCGTTTCGCGAACAATTTCCCAAATCGTATTGCGATCTTTCGCCTGAGCGATCCGGCGGCTGGCGCGATACAACAGGTTGGTTTCCTTCAAGTCAACCTGGGCATTTTCCACCTGGGCGATGTTGTTCAAACCGCTGGCCACCTGGTTGGCCACCATTTGCAGTGCCGTAGTGGTGTCGGGCCCAAACGTATCCTCGACCGAATGCTGAATATCCAGCAAACCCATCACCTGCCCGGCGATGCTGATCGGCACGACCACTTCGCTTTTTGCGCCGTCCAGCAGGGTTTCCGCGTGCTGCTCGAGATTGTCGCTCTCGACCACGGTGATCTGGTTGCTGGCGATGGCCGAGCCGAATAGTGAATGCGTGCGAATGCGGCTGCCCATATGCCTGTCAGTTTCATCGCCGGCCAGCGCGCCGCTATAGGCCTTGGTGTTGAAGAACGTGCCGCTGGCATCCAGCAGGTAGATGGCCGCGAAACCATAGCCAAACCGCCCCGTGATCAGATCCACCGTGCGCTGCAGGATCTCCTTGCGGTCGAGCGTGGCCGTGGCGTAGTTGGTCACTTCCACCGCCGTGCGCAACTGGCGGTTGCGTTCCTCCACTTTGGACTCGAGCGAGCGGTACAACTGGCTGAGTTCGTCGGCCATGCGGTTGAACGAATAGGCCAGCAAGCCAATTTCATCCTTGCGGCGTACCTGGCTGCGCCGGCCCCAATCACCGCCGGCAAAGGCCTGCACGTTCTCAGCCAGCATCACGAGCGGCTTGACCATGCGTGACGACCCGAACCAGACAAAGACGCCAATCACCAGCAGCGAAATGGCCATGATGGTGATGTTAAGTTTGTTTTGCGCCTGCACCTGCTCGTAAATGTAATCGGCGGGCGCCTCTACCACGAAACCAAAGTTCATGCCCGGGTTCCACTGGGCATAGGCCAGAACCGGCGTCTCAGCCCAGCTATTGTACTCGTCGCTGCCCGCCCCGCCCGGCTGGTCGATGATTTCATGCAAGGCGGAAATTTGCGACTGGTAGTTTTCGTACAGGGTCAGGTTGTTATCCGAGGTCAGGCCCACCACCTGGTTCCCGCGGTTGAATAAAAATGCACGCGCATTGGGGAAGAACTTTTCCGCCTGAATGAGCGATGTCTGGAAGATCGGCGCCGTGCCCGCGCCGATAACGGTATAGGTTCTGCCCGGAAATGAGGCCGGGGTATATGTGCGTGATGTGAACAACATCATGCGCATCGAGAACAGCGGGGTGGGGTTGAAGATGACGCTCGTCCCTGTTTTACCCAGCAATTCCGACGGCCCGCGCCCGAGGATGTACGACGCGCCTTCGCGTTTTTCGTTGGTAGAAACGATCACGGTGCCGTTGGTGTCGAGCACCGAAATCTCATTGAACATGCTTTCGTTGGCCTTGTCGAAGGCGACCAGCCGCATGATGAGGATGGCTTCGTCGCGGCTGGCGCGTTTCATCAGCTCATTGGGTTGGTCGACAATCAGGTTGTCGATATCGGCCAGCAGCGATTGGTTGGAGATCAACTGGTCCATCACCCGGTCCGCGCGTTCCTGCGTGCGGCTGATATCCACCATGTAGTTCTCGACCAC
>CALDSL010000480.1 GCA_937920255.1 uncultured Anaerolineaceae bacterium
CCATTGAAAATGCGGTCCTGATCCTCATCGCCACCCAGCAGCCCATGGCGCACGACCTGCGCATCATGGCCGCCATCCTGGAAATCACCACCGAGTTGGAGCGCATGGGCGACTATGCCAAGGGGATCGCCAAGGTAGTCATCAAGCTCAAGGACGCGGATATCCCCATCCCAATGGATGAATTGACCCAGATGGCCAGTCTGGGGCTGGGAATGCTCAACCGCGCGCTGACCGCTTTCATTCAGGAAGACCCGCATAGCGCATCGGCAATCCCGTTGGAAGATGATGCGGTCGATTACCTCTACAACCTGGTGCAACACAAAGTCGTGGATGCCATGTTCGCTGACCCCAACATCATCGACACGGCCAACCTGATCCTGTGGGTGGCGCACAACCTGGAGCGCCTGGCCGACCGGGTAACCAATATCTGCGAGCGCACCCTCTTCATCGCCACCGGCGAATTGATGGAGATGGACAGCACCGACGACGAAGAAAATCAATAGAACGTCCTTTGCGTGTCTGGATCACAGGGGTTGAAAGTGCTTTCCCGCTTTCAACCCCGGTGTTGCTATCTGGATACTGGATAAAGATGCTATAATTTTTTCAGGCAAGCTGCGCTATCCTAGGGGCAAAGATGAAACCAACCGTCGATGAGAGTATCTGCGTGTTTGGCAGCGGCGCAATCCTGCGTCACACCGGCGCCATGCGCGCCGAGATGGCTGGAGTGCGTGAAGCCAAAGATATCGAGTACGTCCACCGCATGCGCGTTGCCTCGCGCCGCCTGCGCACTGCGCTGGCAATCTTTCCCCGGTGTTTGCCCTCCAAAAAACTGAATAACTGGCAGAAAGAAATCCGCGCCATCACAAAGGCACTCGGCGCGGCGCGTGACACAGACGTGCAGCTCGAACTGCTGGAACGCATATATCGCGGCGCGCCACTGCCTCAGCAGCGCCCCGGGCTGCAGCGCCTGGCGTTGCGGCTGTACCAGAGCCGGGCTCGCCTGCAGAGCAAAGTGCTCGCCGCCCTGGATTCGCTGGAAGCCAGCCAGGCGCTCGACCAGCTTGAGGCCGCGGTTGCGGATTACACCGCGCGCCAGGAACAGGTGTATATCTTCACCCCCGCGCTGTACCAGCTTGGCAATCAGTCCATCGGCGCGTCGCTGGATCAATTCCTGGCATACAGCGACATTGTTTCCCAACCCGAAGAGGTGGAAAAACTGCACGCCATGCGCATCGCCGCCAAGCACCTGCGCTACAGCATGGAAACATTCGCCCCGCTCTACCCGGAGGAGCTAAAGCGGTTTATCACGGTGCTGCGCAAAGCCCAGGAAGCTTTGGGCGATGTACACGACTGCGATGTGTGGGGCGTGTTTTTACCGGAATTCCGGCAAAAAGAGGCGGAGCGGGTATTCCGTTATTTTGGCACGCGCGCGCCATTCCGCGAATTGGAAGCAGGCCTGGACTACTTCGCGGAGAACCGCCGCGCGATGCGAGACAATGTCTACACGAAGTTTGTTGAGGACTGGGCAAACTGGCAGCAGAAAATGGTCTGGCCGGAGCTGCGCGATCAGATCAACCGGCCACTCTTCCTGCCACAGCGCATCAGCCCGGTGCCCCGGCCGCAGCCGGAAGCCGCACAAGACACGGAAAGCACCGCGCCGGAGGTCACTCCTGCCCCTGAAGGAGATCCTCAGCCATGAAAATCGCCCTGATCGGCGATGTGCATGCCAACCTGCCCGCCCTTGAAGCGGTGCTGGAGCATGCCCAGGCGCGCGGGGTGCAGGCCATCTATAATATTGGCGATTTTGTAGGTTACAACGCCTTCCCGGAAGAAGTGGTCAGCCTGCTCCGCCGGCGCGAAGATGTGGTCAGCATCATCGGCAATTATGATCAAAAGGCGCTGCAGGCCGAAAAAAAGCAAAAAAAGTGGGCCAGCAAAAAAGACCCACGCAAAGCGCAGGCTTTTCTGTGGGCGTACCAGCAGCTATCCAAGGAGAGCCGCGAATTTCTGCGCAAGCTGCCCGAACAGCGCAACCTGTTTGTCGAGGGCTGGCTGGTGTTGCTGGCGCACGGCAGCCCGGCTGCGGTGGACGAGCACCTGCTGCCAGATACGTCCGAAGAGCGCCTGCGCGAGCTGGCGGCGATGACCCGCGCGCAGATCATTGTGGTAGGCCATTCCCACCAGCCGTTTGTCCGTCCTGTGGGCGAGAAAGTATTTATCAACACCGGCAGCGTCGGCCGCCCGGATGACGGCGACCCGCGCGCCACGTACGCAATTTTGACGGTGGAACCAGAAGGCCATCACTGCGAGCATTTCCGCGTGGCGTATGACGTTGAGCGCGCCGCGCAGGCCATCCTGGATCGCGGCCAGCCGCCGGAATTTGCCGATATGATCCGCCAGGGGCGCAGCCTCGAAACTCTCGAGAAAGGTACCAGCCGCCGGAAGTGAGGTGGTTCCTGTGACAAGAGTAGAATTGAACGAGCGTGAAAACGTCCTCCCGTGCGTGATCCAATTAGCAGAAGCATGCGCCTACGATAGCGCCCACGCCCGGCAGGTGACGCGCCTGGCGCTGCGGCTGTTTGACGAGCTGAACGAGCTTCACCAACTGCCCGCGCAAGACCGGCTGCGGCTGGAATGGGCAGCCCTGCTGCACGATATTGGCTGGCAGAGCGGCGGCAAAGGCCACCACCGCGCCTCAATGCAGATGATCTTGGAATCGCCGCTGCTGCCCTTCGATGACCAGGAACGCGTTGTCATCGGGTGCATCGCGCGCTATCACCGTAGAGGCTTGCCCGCCCTTATCCACCCACTGTATGCCGCGCTGGAAACGCGCGAACAGGAAACCGTCAGCAAGCTGGCGGCGCTGTTGCGGCTGGCCGAGGGGTTGGACCACGATCACAAGCAGCGCATCAAGGATGTGAGCTGCCGTATTCGCCCGCGCAAGGTTGTAGTACGCGCCAGCGCCGCGCGGCACTCACTCGAGCTGGCGCGCGAAACGCTCGACAAGGGCGATCTGTTTGTACTCGTCTACCGCCGCAAGCTGGAATTTAACTGGAAACCGCTGCTGCAGCCCAAAACCGAAGAGCCATCCGAGAAGGCATGAAGGTTATCGGGTACGCGCTGGCTGGTAGCAGCCGTGCGCATCGGCGGGATGTTCTTGTTTGGTAACTCGGTTTACTGGCCATGCCGTACCCACAGGGCTGTGCCCTTCGACGGGGCTCAGGGTACTTGTTTATCATTTTGCGTTGCCCGCGAAGCGCTTCCGGCTCCCGGTCTGGATAGGGGGCAGGCCGGACTGGTTACCAATGTCGCGCGTGGAAGTCGCTGAAACTGGTGCGACTTGCTCGATTCGCGAATACCCACTCCCTCTCTGGCCCCAGACAATAATGATACAATGGAAAAAATTCCGGAAAGGGGCCACCCGTGATACAAACTGCCGCGCAGCGTATCATTGAAAACATCCAGAAAGTGATCGTCGGGAAAGAAGAGACCCTGCAGTTCGTGCTGGCCTCGATCCTGTGCGAAGGTCATATCCTGCTCGAAGATGTGCCGGGCACCGGTAAGACAACCCTGGCGCGCGCCCTGGCGGCCTCGCTGGGTTGCTCCTTCCGGCGCATCCAGTTCACCCCCGATCTGCTCCCCTCGGACGTTACCGGCCTGAGCTGGTTCAACCTGAAAACCCAGGAATTCGAATTCCGCCCCGGCCCGATCATGGCGCAGGTGGTGCTGGCGGACGAGATCAACCGCGCCACGCCGCGCACGCAGTCCGCGCTGCTGGAGGCCATGCAGGAGCGCCAGGTGACCGCCGATGGCGTCACCCGCCCGCTACCGCGCCCGTTCCTGGTGCTGGCCACCCAGAACCCGGTGGAACTGGAAGGCACATTCCCGCTGCCGGAAGCGCAAATTGATCGCTTTTTCATGCGCGTCGCCATTGGTTACCCCGACCAGAACCAGGAAAACGCCATCCTGCAGCGTTTCCGCGAGCAGGACCCGCTCTCGACCCTTGAACCGGTTTCGTCGCCGGAAGCGATTAAAGCGTTGATCCAGGAGCGCCGCCAGGTGCGCGTGGAAGACAGCGTGCGCGACTACGTGGTGCGGGTGGCCCGCGCCACCCGCGAAGACCGCGATATCGAGTTGGGCGCCAGCCCACGCGCCAGCCTGGCGCTGTACCAGGCCGCGCAGGCCTGGGCGGCCATCCACGGCCGCGATTATGTGCTCCCCGACGACGTAAAAAAGATGGCTCCGCCGGTGATGGCGCACCGCCTGATGGTTTCGGCGCAGGCGCAACTGCGCGGACGCAGCACCCAGGAATTGATGGCTGACATCGTTGCGGCGGTTCCCGTTCCCGTCGAACCGGCATGATCGGACCAGGCTGGTTCCCGCTGCTGGCGCTGATCATCATCCTGGCCGCCCTGTTCGACCAGAACTGGGTGGTCAGCGTGGCCATCGCCGTGCTGGCGCTGCTGAGCATGGCCTGGCTGTGGACGCGCTACGCACTGCGCGGCGTCACCTACCGCCGCCGCTGGCGCTACCGGCGCGGTTTTCCCGGCGAGCGTTTTGATTTACGCGTCGAGGTGGAAAACGCCAAGCCGCTGCCACTCTCGTGGCTGCGGGTGCGTGATTCCTGGCCGCGGCTGGTCGGCCCGGAAGATCCGCAGGTACTCGCCCCCACCCACATCCTCGGGCAGGGAGTGCTGGTCAACCTGTACTCGCTGCGCTGGTTCCAGCGCGCCACCCGCACCTATGCCCTGCTGCTGCGCAGCCGGGGCTATTTCCCGGTCGGGCCGTACGAGATCGAATCGGGGGATATATTGGGCGTATTTGAGAACGAGCAGCGCGTGGAGAACATCGAGTACATCACGGTCTTCCCGGAATTGATCCCGCTCAAGGCGCTGCGCCTGCCCGCCGACGATCCCTTCGGCGACCGGCGCGCGCGCCGCCGGCGCTTCGAAGACCCAACCCAGGTGATGGGCGTGCGCGACTACTACCCCGAAGACGATTTCCGGCGCGTTCACTGGCCCGCCACCGCGCGCACCGGTACGTTGCAGGTCAAGCAGTACCAGCATGTGTCGGCGCAGGTGATGGTGGTGTGCCTGAATGTGACCACCACGG
>CALDSL010000481.1 GCA_937920255.1 uncultured Anaerolineaceae bacterium
CGCCAAAACCGCCCGCGTAAATGACCTCATCGTTTTTGATCACCGCCAGCGACAGGCCAGGGACCCGCAGGGCCTGCATGGCGTTGAGCACATAGGCGCGAAACCCGGGAGAATGAAAGGACGGCATGGGGAAACCTCGAGGGAAGGAGCAGGGAAGTGGGAAAGTACCGCTCCATTGTAGATCAAACCCGGGAGGGCGTCAAATGGTGGAAAAGCATCACGAATAAGACGAATGTGGCGAATAAACACGAATGAAAAGTTAAGAATTAATCGTGCCTATTCGGCTTACATCGCCCTGTGGGTTCGTGGAATTCGTGATGCTTTATTCCCTGGTTCCCACAATCTTTATGAGAAGGCATGCGGCGCGTAGAACTTCAACGCTGTTTCCAGGCTGCCATCATCCCAACCGTCCAGCTCGTTCAACGCGATGACATGAAAACGTGCTGATCCAATCGTGGTATTGGTAAATCGTATTTCTCTCCCCGGTATTCGTTTGCGGATCAAAAGGGATGCGTACGCTATTGATTTGCCACCACCCATAAGGCGCATAACAACATTGGGAGGGAGATTGACCGTTCCCTTTTCAACCTTTTCGACCTCATCCCATCCCCCTTGCAACCTATAAAAAGGCCAGCGCTGATATTCAAAGCCTTGCGGAGAAATTTTTAGATATCCATATCGTTGTTGAGCCGCGGGAATAAATAGTAAGGAAAGAAATCCTATCGCCAGAATCAGTACGAGAAAACCGAGAGCGATAAAAACAAAGTATACAAAAGGAGACAACTGCCCGGAACCTCTTCCTTGATAAATAAAGGCTAGAAGCGCTAAGGTAATCCCGAGTTGCAGTCCGAAGTAGATGACGAAACGCATGTAGCCAAATATGGATTTTTTTGCAAAGCGAAATGTATAGCTCATAGGATTTATGGTGAACGTAGCGGTGTTCTTGAATTTTACTCTTGATTTTCTATCGGTGTCTGTCGGAGCTATCCAATATTGAAGAACCATCGTAGAGATACCCATTTATCAGGGTATATCTGTGAGAAGATCTTGTATTTTTAGGGAAGGCGCTGATAACGGATTTCACGGATTGTGCCAAGGCAATTGCGTCTTCGGTGCCAATGATGGCTGCGCCTATCGAACAAAATCCGTGAAATCCGTGTTCAAATCCGTTGTCAGCGCAATGGCCAAAAACAGCAATACGTAGGTTGGGTTGAGCCCAAAGAGCCTCTATCGAATAATGTATTGTGGGCGAAACCCACGCTCTTTAGCATGATTTTAAAGAACGTTGGGTTTCGCCCTCATTGCCAATTTGAAATGGAGCTCTTTGGGCTCAACCCAACCTACAAAATCCTTCTTGCTTATTAGCCGCCAACGACACCCTACAAATATATTAAAAATTATTCGTGTTTATTCGGCTTGTTCGTGCCATTCGTGATGCGTTTTACCTACTCCACCCTTAACCGAACCCACTGCGTGCGCGCGGCGGCGAGGATGTCGCCGTTGGCGTCGACCGCCAGGCCGAAGGCGAGCGACTCCAGGCCGCCGATGGTGTCGAGGTAGCGCCCGTCGGAGTCAAACACCTCGATGCCGTCAAAATCGCCGACGTAGACGCGGCCCTGGCCGTCGGCGGCGATGCTGTAGGGCGAGCGCAACTGGCCGGGCTGGTCGCCGCTGCCGCCCCAGCGGTCGATAAAGCGCCCGTCCGGGCCGTACTTGAAGATGGCGCTCTCAAACCGCGCCAGGATGTACACATTCCCCAGCCCGTCGACCGCGATGCGCATGGCCAGCTCAGGCGAGCCGGTCTGCGAACTGACTGCGCCGGAAATGGAGCCGGTCTGGTTGCCGTCCGCGTCGAAAAAGAGAATATCGTCCTGCCCGGCCGCGCCATAGACCGCCGCCAGCCCGCCACCGGGGGTGACCACCACGTCGTCAAACCCGCCGGATCCCGGCGCCTGCACCTCGCCCAGCAGCTCCCCGGTTTCGCCGTCGTAGCGGCGGATTTTGCTGGCCTGGGCCACGTACACCCCGCCCTGGCGGTCGGCAGCCAGCGCCAGCAGCGGCATCTCGGCGTCCACCAGCCATTGGGTGATGAACTTGCCCTCGGCGTCGAAGACCTGCACGCGCCCGCCGGTGTAATCGGCCACATACACGCGCCCCTGGCCGTCGGTGGTGATGGCGCGCGCGTCGGTGAACATGCCCGCGCCGGTGCCCTCGCTGCCGTGGCTGGCCACCACGCGCGCGAAGCCCGGCGTGGGGATGCTCACGGCCGCGCCGGCAGTGGAGAGCACCCCCGGCAGTTCGGTCAGCGCGGTGAAGGGCGCGCGCTGCGGGTCTTCCTGCGCGTTGACAACCGCATCCACCGTGCGCGTGACGGCGAACCAGCCCATCACCAGCGGGACCACCGCCCCGGCGACGATCAGCACCAGGGTCACGATGGCCACCAGCCATATCACGCCGCTCACTCGCCGGCGCTCCGCGCTGACCGCCGGTTGTACGGTGGTCATGCTTTCCAGAATCTGGTCGGCCAGCACGCCACTGTCATCCGCGCCGGCATCGCGCAGCAGGGTTTCGACATTGTCGATCACCCCTTTCGACTCGGCCAGCCCCATGCCGCTAATCTCGCGGTGCAGCTTGATGGCGCTGATCTTCTGCCCGGCCCGGATCAGCCGCGCGATCTCCAGCGCCTGGGCGCGCGTGAAGCGGTCGGGTTGCGCGCCGCCAAAGGTGACGTTGACCGAAAAGGCCTGCGCGCCGGGGTGCTCTGGCGCGCGCAGTTCCGGTGGCACGAGCACGGTTTTGCCGCAGTAATCGCACGAGATGTGGGTCTTGCTGCCGTCCGGCGTCAGCGTCGCCCCGCAGGCAGGGCAGTCAAAGATCGCGGGCATGGGTTTCTCCTGAATAGGACTGTTCTGGTAATATTCTAGAAGTTCCTCCACCCAAAGTCAACGACCGGGGCCGGGCGCGGGTGATACAATGAGGTATCTCAGCGCATGGCAGGTCACAATGAACGCCTGGATCCTTCCCTTCTCTTCATCCGAAGCGACGATCGAACGCGTGGGCG
>CALDSL010000482.1 GCA_937920255.1 uncultured Anaerolineaceae bacterium
TAGACCAACTAACCATTCTTGAAGGAGAAAAAGGAAATGAAACGCTTGTCAGTGCTGTTTTCAGTATTAATCGTCGCGGCCATGCTGCTCGGCGCTTGCGCCCCCGCTGCCGCCCCCACCGAGGCCCCTGCGGCCGAAGCCCCCGCGGCTGAAGCCCCCGCCGCTGAAGCGCCTGCCGCCCCCGCCGCCACCGAAGCGCCCGCCGCTCCTGCGCCGGCCGCCGGTAAGACTGTTCTGAACGTTTGGTCCTTCACCAACGAAATCATGACCATGGCCGTGGCTTTCGAAAAGACCCACCCGGATGTGGATGTCGTCTACACCATGATCCCCATGACCAACGGCGAATACCAGACCAAACTGATGGCCACCCTCGGCACCGATCAGGTTCCGGATGTGGTTGCCCTCGAAGCCGCCTTCGTCAAGAGCTACGTGGAAAGCGATTTCCTGGCTGACCTCGGCGATCTGATGACCTACGCTGAAGAAAACAAGACCTACAAGTTCGTGACCGACGTCGGCACCGCTGATGGCGTGACCAAGGCCTACGCCTACCAGGCTACCCCCGGCGCGCTGTTCTACCGCCGCTCCCTGGCCAAGGAATACTTTGGCACCGATGATCCCGCCGAAATGCAGGAAATCCTGTCCGACATGGACAAGTACGCTGCCGCGGCCGAAGTTGTCAAGGAAAAGTCCGATGGTAACACCTACATGGTTGCCTCCAACGGCGATTTCATGAACCTGTTCTACGCCAACCGCGAACAGCCGTGGGTTGTCGACGGCGTTCTGACCGTTGACCCGATGGTTGACAAGATGGTCGAGACCGTCAAACTCTTCCGCGACAACGGCTACGAAGCCAAAGCCACCCAGTGGCAAGAAGGTTGGTTCGCCGGCATGAACGACTCGCTCGTGGATGCCGAAGGCAATCCCAAGAAGATCTTCTCCTACTTCCTGCCCACCTGGGGTCTCCCCTACGTGCTGGCCCCCAATGCCACCTCGGCTGACGGCTCCACCACCACCGTTGGTGACTGGGCTGTCATCACCGGCCCGCTCCCCTACCAGTGGGGCGGCACCTGGTTGGGTGTCATGAAGGAAACCAAGAACATGGACCTGGCCAAGGAATTCGTGCGCTTCTGCACCCTCGACCAGGAAAACCTGACCAACTGGGCCACCGGCGTGTACACCAACGAATACCTCAAGGCCATCGACCCGCAGGTTCCGGATGATCAGTACCAGGCCGCTGGCGACTTCGTTTCCAGCCAGGTTGTTGTGGAAAAGATCACCGCTTCGTTCGACGACTCGGAAATGAGCAAGTTCCTGGGTGGCCAGAACTCCTACGGTGGTTTCGCTGAAGCCGCTCCGACCGTCACCGCCCGCCTGATGCAGGGCTCCGACGATGCGATCCAGCGCGCGCTCAACGATCCGTTGAACTCCTACCTGGAAGGCACCGTGACCTTGGAAGAAATGTGGGCGCTGTGGAAAGACGCCGTCCGCAATGAATTCCCGGATCTGGTGATCAACTAGTCGTAACCGAACCGTTGTATAATGAGTCAGTGCATGCAAATGCACTGACTCATTCTCCCAGGAGATCCCCAATGTTTTCTGCAAAAATTGTTAAGAATTACTATGGCTATCTCTTCATCGCACCGTTCATTATCGGCTTCCTGATATTTGGTTTGTATCCGGTGTATAACACCCTGAGTTTGAGTTTCACCGATGCGACCTTGATGAGAGCCACCTCAAAGTTTGTGGGTCTCCAAAATTTTCAACGCTTGTTTGCCGATTCAACATTTTTCACCGCTGTTCGAAATACGTGGGCTCTGTGGTTAATGAACTTCATCCCGCAAATTGGTATAGCGCTGCTTCTCTCGGTGTGGTTTACCAATACGCAATTAAAGATCAAAGGCGGCGGCTTGTGGCGTATGATGTTCTACATGCCCAACCTGATGATGCAGTCGGCTGTCGCCGCGCTGTTCTTTAGCCTGTTTTCGTTTTACGGCCCGGTCAACCAGTTCCTGGTGCGGGCCGATTTTCTTCCGGAAGCCATCGATTACATCCGCAGCCCGGCCGTGATGCGCGGGCTGGTGGTGTTCATCCAGTGGTGGCTGTGGTTTGGGCAGACGACCATCCTCCTCATGGCCGCGATGACTTCCATTTCCGTCGCGATTTACGAAGCGGCGACGGTGGATGGCGCAAGCACCTTCCAGATGTTCCGCTTTATCACCCTGCCGCTGATCAAACCGGTGATGCTCTACGTGCTGGTGACTTCGCTGGTAGGCGGTATGCAGCTTTTTGATATTCCGTTCCTGCTAACGGACGGTAGAGGCAGCCCGGCGAATTCGATCCTGACCAGCAACATTATGATGTACATGCGCTTCCGCAGCAGCCAGGGACACATCGGCGCGGCCTCGTCTGTGGGTGTGATGGTGTTTATCATGACCACATTCGTAGCCCTGTTGCTCTTCTACGCCCTGCGTGATAAACACGAGCATGCCTCCTAGGTTATGGGTATCAGGAGATAACGGAAATGACTGAACAACAAAAAACCCTGGAAACGGCTCTGCCGACCGACGTGCACTTCAAAAAGAACTATCTGTTGCGCCTGAACATCACGCGCGCGCTGATCTACATCTTCCTGGCCATCCTGCTGGTCATCACCATCATCCCAGTGTGGATCCTGCTGGTGAATGCCACCCGCTCGACCGTGGAAATTCAGCAGGGCATCAGCCTGCTGCCCAGCCGCTACTTACTCTCCAACTACGGCATTTTGCTGAGCAAAGGGCTCGACCTTCCGCTCGGTTTTACCAACAGCCTGATCATCGCGCTCTCCACCACGGTCATCACCGTTTACTTCTCCATGCTGACGGCATATGGCATCGTGGTCTACAACTTTAAAGGCAAGAAGTTCTTCTATAACAGCATCATCCTGCTGGTCATGATCCCGATGCAGCTCTCGATCATCGGCTTCTACCAGTGGATGTCGAAACTCGGGTTGGACGACAATTACCTGTCGCTGATCCTGCCGAGCATCGCGTCGGCTGGCTCGGTGTTTTTCTGCAAGCAGTACCTGGACTCGATCGTCATCCATGACCTGATCGACGCCGGCCGCATCGACGGCGCCAGCGAACTGGGTATCTTCCACCGCATTATGCTCCCCATCGCCACGCCGGGCATGTTCACCCTGGGCATCTTCGCCTTCGTGGCCTCGTGGAACAACTTCTTCAACGCCTTCATCCTGATCACCACGCGCGATAAGTACACCCTGCCAATGCTGGTGCAAACCCTGCGCGGCGACGTGTACCGGCACGAATACGGCGCGATCTATCTCGGCCTGGCCGCCTCGCTGGTACCGATCATCATCATCTACTTCCTGTTCTCACGCTACATCGTCAATGGCATTTCGATGGGCGCGGTCAAGGAATAACGCGGCAGGCCACCAATTTCTGTTCATTAATAGTGCTGGATTTGATGATCTCTATGTGAACAGTTTGGGTATGGCTCCATCTGCGCCGCCCGCAGGCTACGCCCGCTGGGCGGCGCTTTCGTACCTGTAAGCAGGTTAAACTTCCACATCTATCGAACGAAGGAGAGGATTTTATGACTGACTTTACACCAAAACCGGAACACAAGTTCACGTTTGGGCTCTGGACGGTTGGCTCGATTGGCCGTGACCCGTTTGGCGGTCCTGTACGCAGCCCCAAAACCCCCGCCGAGCTGGTTTATCTGTTGGGCGAAGTCGGCGCGTGGGGTGTGAACTTCCACGATAATGACCTGATCCCGATCGACGCCACGCCGGCCGAAGAAGAAGCGATTAAGAAGGACTTCCGCAAGGCGCTGCAGGATACCGGCCTGGTGGTTCCCATGGCCACCACCAACCTGTTCGGCGACCCGGTCTTCAAAGACGGCGCGTTCACCTCGAATGATCCCAAAGTGCGCGCGTATGCCATCCAGAAGACCCTGCGCGCCATCGATTTGGGCGTGGAATTTGGCGCGAAGGTCTATGTGTTCTGGGGCGGGCGCGAAGGCACCGAAACCGATTCCAGCAAGAACCCGGTGGACGCGATCAAGCGCACGCGCGATGCGCTAAACTTTTTCTGCGAATATTCGCTCGACAACAACCTGGGCCTGAAATTTGCCCTGGAAGCCAAGCCGAACGAGCCGCGTGGCGACATCTACAACCCCACCACCGGCCACATGCTGGCCTTCATCAGCACGCTCGACCACCCGGAAATGGTGGGCGTCAACCCCGAAGTGGCGCACGAGCACATGGCCGGCATCAACTTTATGCACGGCGTGGCCCAGGCCTGGGAAGCGGGTAAGCTGTTCCACATCGACCTGAATGACCAGTACCCTGGCCGCTACGACCAGGACCTGCGCTTTGGCTCGCGCGACATCAAGGCCGCTTTCTATCTGGTCAAGTTCCTGGAAGATGTGGGCTACAACGGCTCGCGCCACTTTGATGCCCACGCCTACCGTACCGAAGATTATGAGGGCGTGAAAGACTTCGCCCGCGGCTGCATGCGCACCTACCTGATGCTGAAAGACAAAGCCGAGCAGTTCAACCGCGACCCGGAGATTCAGGCGATCCTGGCCGAGATCAACCGCGACGACCAATCGATGAGCGCTTTCTTTGGCAAGTATTCCTCGGAAAAAGCCGCCTCCATCAAGAACTTCGCGTTTGACCGGCAGGATCTCGCCACCCGCGGGCTGCAGTACGAACGCCTGGACCAGCTCACCGTTGACCTGCTGCTGGGCTATCGCTAAACCAATCCTTTCTCCATCTGGAGTGCAATGCATAAAAAACAAAACTTGAATGAGATCTCTTCAAGGGTCAGTGAGCTGCTGGCCCGCATGACCCTTGAAGAAAAAATTGCTCAGCTTGGATCGTGCTGGATGTATGAGATTCAAACGCTGGGCGTGCTGGACAGCGCCAAGGTGGAAGCGCGGCTGGCCAATGGCATCGGGCAGATCACGCGCCTGGGCGGTTCCTCGATCTACACGCCGCAGGAAGTGGCCGAGGTTGGTAACCAGCTCCAGCGGCACCTGAGAGAAAAAACACGTCTGGGCATCCCGGCCATCCTGCACGAAGAATGCTGCGTGGGGCTGGTGGCTCCGTGCAATTCGGTCTTTCCACAAATCATCGGCCTGGCCAGCACCTTCCAACCGGAACTGGCACGGCAAATGACCGACAGCATCCGCTCGGAAATGCTGGCGGTTGGCGCGCGACAGGGCCTGGCCCCCGTGCTCGACGTGGCGCGTGACCCGCGCTGGGGGCGCATCGAAGAAACCTTCGGCGAGGACCCCACCCTGGTCAGCCAGTTTGGCGTGGAATACATCCGCGGGCTGCAGGGCGACGACTTGCGCGAGGGCGTGCTGGCCACCGCCAAGCATTTTATCGGCCACTCCTTCTCATTGGGCGGCATGAACTGCGCCCCGGTGCACCTGGGCTGGCGCGAGCTGTTCGATGTGTATATGGGCCCATTCGAGGCGGCCATCCGCGATGCCGGCCTGGCGACGATGATGAACGCCTACCCGCAACTGGACGGCGAGGTGGTGGCGGCTTCGCGCAAGATCCTCACCGACCTGCTGCGTGAAAAGCTCGGGTTTGATGGCCTGGTGGTCTCGGACTATGAGGCCGTGGTGATGATCCACAACTATCACTGGGCGGCGCAGACGCGCAAAGAAGCGGCCATCAAGGCGCTCACCGCCGGGATCGACGTGGAACTGCCGTCTACGGCCTGCTACGGCGAAGACCTGGTCGACGCGCTGCAATCCGGTGAACTGGATATGGAAGTACTGGATCTCTCCGTGCGCCGCCACCTGCAGAAGAAATTTGAGCTGGGGCTGTTCGACAACCCGTTTGTGGATGAGCACACCGTTCTGGCGCAGATCGACACTCCTGCCAGCCGCGCGCTGGCGTACGAGATCGCGGCCAAGAGCATGGTGCTGTTGAAGAACGACGGAACGCTGCCCCTCCATCCAACCGGGGTGACCCTGGCGGTCATCGGGCCGAACGCGGACTCGAAGCGCTGCATGATGGGCGACTACTCCTACACTTCGATGGCGGAACTGCTGCAAGCGGTTCCCAACCCGGATTGCGGCGTCAACCTCCTCGGCGCGGATGACCTGCGCAGGTTCGAAGTCCCGGTGCCCAGCGTGCTGGAGGTCCTGGAGCAAAAGCATCCGAACATAAAGCTGCGGTTCGCCCGTGGCTGTGACATCGCATCAAATGACGAGAGCGGCATCGCCGAAGCCGTGGCCGCGGCGCAGGAATCGGATGTGGCGCTGGTGTTTGTGGGGGGCATTTCCGGACTTGCGCCGCACGCCACCACCGGCGAGTTCCGCGACAGCACAGATCTGCGCGTGCCGGGCGTGCAGGAAAAGCTGGTGCAGGCCGTAATCTCCACCGGAAAACCGGTGGTGCTGGTGCTGCTCAACGGGCGGCCGGTGGCCATGCCCGAACTGGTCGAGCCGGCCAGCGCAATCCTTGAAGCCTGGATCCCGGGTGAAGAGGGCGCGCGTGCCGTGGTCGACACCCTGTTTGGTGAGATCAACCCGGGCGGCAGGCTACCGCTCTCCGTTCCGCGCTCCGCCGGGCAGGTGCCGGTATTCTATAACTACAAACCCTCGGGGCAGTGGTCCAACATCTACGGTGATTACGTCAACCAGAAGGCTTCTGCACTGTTCCCGTTCGGATTTGGCCTGAGCTATACCACCTTCGTGTACAGCGATCTGCGCATCGCCCAGCCGGCGGCCAAAGCCGGAGAAACAGTGAATATCTCGCTCAAGGTGCAAAACACTGGCAGCCGCGCCGGTGATGAGGTGGTACAGTTGTACGTGCGCGACGAGTTCGCCAGCTTCCCGCGCCCGGTGAAAGAACTGAGAGGCTTTGTCCGCCTCAGCCTGCAGCCGGGAGAAACCCGAGAAGTAATCTTCCACCTGCCCGTAGACCAGCTCGCCTTCCACGACGGCGATCTGCGTCTGGTGGTCGAGCCTGGAACGATCCGGGTAATGGCCGGTAGCAGCTCGGAAGACATCCGCCTGTACGGGTCGTTTGAGATTAGCGGGGACACCGTGGAAATCAAAGACCGGGTGTTTGTTTGCCCGGTAGAGGTCAGGTGAAATGACCGCATACTTCCTGGGAATCGATGTTTCGACCACCGCGACCAAAGCCCTGCTGGTTAACGCCAGCGGGGAGGTCGTCGCGGTCGCTTCCACCACCTACCCGTTCGAAACGCCCCACCCCATGTGGAGCGAGCAGGACCCCGCGCTGTGGTGGGAAGGAACCCAAAAATCGATCCGCGCCGTGATCCAGCAAGCCGGCGTGGAAGCCTCGAGCATCCGCGCGGTGGGCCTCACCGGGCAGATGCATGGCCTGGTGCTGCTGGACGAAGCGGGCAAGGTGCTGCGGCCGGCCATCCTATGGAACGACCAGCGCACCCAGGCGCAGTGCGATGAAATTCACCGCCGGATCGGGCGCGAGCGGTTTATCAGCATCAGCGGCAATGTGGCGCTGACCGGGTTTACTGCCCCCAAGATCCTGTGGGTGGCGCAGAACGAGCCGGAGGTGTATCGCAAAGCCCGGCACATCCTGCTGCCCAAAGACTACATCCGCTACTGCCTGACCGGCGAGTTCGCGATGGACAAAGCTGATGGTTCGGGTACGGTGCTGTTTGACCTCAAACAGCGCACCTGGTCGGGTGAGATCCTGTCCGCGCTGGATATCCCGGCCGCCTGGTTGCCGCCCACCTACGAGGGCTGCGAATTCACCGGCGTGGTTTCCGGCGCAGCCGCCGGGCTGACCGGCCTGGCGGCGGGCACGCCCGTCGCGGCCGGCGGCGGCGACCAGGAAGCCGGCGCGGTCGGCGTGGGCGCGGTGGAGCCGGGCATTGTGGGCCTGACGGTGGGCACCAGCGGGGTGGTGTTTGCCACCACGCCCAGCGCGCTGGTAGAGCCGCAGGGACGCCTGCACGCGTTTTGCCACGCCGTGCCGGGCGTGTGGCACTTTATGGGCGTCATGCTCTCCGCGGCGGGCAGCCTGCAGTGGTACCGCGATACACTGGCGCCGGGCGTGGGTTTTGACGAGCTGGTGCAGGAAGCCGCGGCCATCCCCGCCGGCAGCGAGGGGCTGCAGTTCCTGCCCTACCTGAGCGGCGAGCGCACCCCCTACCCCGACCCCAATGCGCGCGGGGCGTTCATCGGCCTGACGGTGCGCCACCATCGAGCGCATATGACCCGCGCCGTGCTGGAAGGCGTGGCGTTTGGGTTGAAAGACATCTTCTCGCTCATCCAGAGCTCGGGTTTGAAAGAGATCACCCAGGTGCGCGCCTCCGGCGGCGGAGCCAAGAGCCTGCTGTGGCGGCAAATCATGGCCTCGGCGCTGGGCAACGAACTGGTGACGGTCAACACCACCGAAGGCGGCGCCTTCGGCGCGGCGTTGCTGGCGGGTGTCGGCGCGGGGGCGTGGACGGACGTGATCAGCGCCTGCCGCGCGACGATCAAGGTCACCGGGCAGACCAGCCCGGTGCAGGATGATCTCGCTGCCTACGAGCGCGCTTACGCCGTCTACCGCGACCTGTACCCGGCGTTGAAGGACAGTTTTCGAAGGATGTAGCCGATCATCAAAAAAACAGGAGGCAGCGGTACTGCCTTCTGTTTTTTTTGATGTGCTACGAAAAACTGGACTTACTTGCCGCGGTTGCGGGTGGCGACGTCGAAGATCACGGCTGCGGCGAGGACCGCGCCGCGCACCATGTACTGGTACGAGATGCCAATGCCCATCAGGTTCATGCCGTTGGTCAGCGACATCATCACCAGCGCGCCGATGATCGAGCCGACGACTTTACCCACACCGCCAGCCGCGGAGACGCCGCCCACGTAGGCCGCCGCGATCGCGTCCAGCTCCCACAGCGTGCCCGCCGTGGTGGTGGCCGAACGCAGGCGCGAGGCAAATAACATCCCCGACAGCGCCGAGAGCATGCCCATCGAGCCGAACACGATATAGGTGATCTTCTTGACGTCAATACCGCTCAGTTCAGCCGCTTCCGGGTTGCCGCCGACCGCGTAGATATGCCGCCCCAGCACCGTGCGCGTGGTGATGAAGTTATACACCGCGACCACCACCAGCACCACGACCGCCGTCCACGATAGGCCTTGATACCCGGCCAGCAGCCAGGTTACCGCGCCAATCAACACCGACATGAACACCAGCTTGAGGATGAATACATCCATCGGCAGCACATCGAAGTTGTAGGCCAGCTTGTTTTTGCGGTTTTTGATCTCGTTGAAGATAAGCATCACGATACCAATGATGCCCAGCAGCAAGGTCAATTTGTGGATTTCTGGCCAGAACGTGAGCCCTGGAATTTCCGGGATAAAGCCGTTGCCGAGAGCATTAAAGGTATCATCGTTGATGATGATGGTGCCCGTCGCCTCGGTGACGACCAGAATTGCGCCGCGGTAGATCAACCAACCGGCCAGGGACGCCACAAAGGATGGGATGCCGAGCTGCCCCACCAGAAAAGCGATAATCATGCCGGCCAGGATACCCAGCACCAGAACCATCGGAATGACGATATACACCGGAAGGTTCCACTGCGTCATGCCAATGGCCGCCACAGCGCCCAGGAAGCCACCGAGAAAGCCGACCGAAAGATCAATCTGGCGAATGACGATCACCAGGGTCATGCCCACCGCGAGCACCGCGATATAGCCAGCCTGGTTCACCAGGTTGACGATATTGCGGGAGGACATGAATGTGCCTTCGGTGGTGATGGTGAAGATGATCATGATCGCGAACAGGGCAATGAACATGCCGTATTCACGAACATTTTCGGATAAAACCCTTGCGATATTACTGATGAACGATACTGGTTTTGAGCCTCGTGTAGTCGTGGCGGATGACATTCTCTTCCTCCTCAATTCGTTGCCAGATTCATGATCTTTTCCTGGGTCGCCTCTTCTACAGGCATCTCACCGGTGATACTACCGGATGAGACCACGTAGATGCGGTCGCTCATTCCCAGAATCTCGGGCAGTTCAGAAGAAATCATGATGATACTCATGCCTTGCTGCACGAGGCTGTTCATAATTGTATAAATCTCGAACTTCGCGCCGACGTCAATACCCCGCGTGGGTTCATCGAGAATCAGAATGTCGGGTTTGACGAACAACCACTTTCCCAGCGATACTTTCTGCTGGTTGCCGCCGCTCAGGTTCATCACCTTTTGTTCAATGGTCGGGGTTTTAATATTAAGCGACTGTTTGTACTGTTCTGCGGCCTGAATCTCGCTATTGAAGTCGATCACCCCGCGTTTGGACAGCGCGCGCAAATTGGCAATGGTGATATTCTGCTTAACGTCCTGGATCAGGATCAGCCCATCGCCCTTCCGGTCTTCCGTCACATACGCCACGCCGGCTCCGATCGCCTGGTTGGGGTGGTGAAATCGCTGCTTCTTCCCTTTGATATATAATTCGCCGTCGACCCGGTATTTATCCGGATTGCCAAAGATACTTAATGCCAGCTCGGTGCGACCGGAACCCATCAATCCCGAGATACCGACGATCTCGCCTTTTTTGACGTGGAAGTTGATGTCTTTGAGGATTTTGCGACCCAGAGCCGGGTTGTACGCGTTCCAGTTGCGCACTTCGAACATGATTTCATCAGAAACGATGTGTTCGCGTTTGGGGTAGATATTGTCGATCTCGCGTCCGACCATGTGCTTGATGATGACGTTTTCTTTAACTTCTCCAGCGTGCGCATTCAGGGTGCTGATGGTCTTGCCGTCGCGTAAGACGGTGACTTTATCGGCAATACCAATCACTTCCACCAGTTTGTGCGAGATCAGAATGCACGTGACGCCGTTGGCTTTGAGATCGCGCAGCAGGTTGAGCAGGTTCTCGCTGTCCACTTCATTCAAGGCCGAGGTGGGTTCATCCAAAATGAGGATCTTCACATCCCGGCTGAGGGCTTTAGCGATCTCCACCAGTTGCTGTTTGCCGACGCCCAGCGTCTTGATTTTCGCGGCCGGGTTGACATCCAGGCCGACCCGCTTCATCACTTCCGAAGCGCGTTTAACGGTTTCGTTCCAATCGATCAGCGGCCCGTTGCGGATTTCGTTGGTCAAAAAGATATTCTCGTAAACCGTCATCTCCGGAACCAGCGCCAGTTCCTGGTAGATGATGGCGATGCCGGCTTTTTCGCTGTCGCGGATGCTGTGGAAGGTTTGCTCCACACCTTCGATGAATATTTTTCCGGTGTACTCCCCGTGTGGATACACCCCACTCAAGACCTTCATCAGCGTGGATTTGCCAGCGCCATTCTCCCCAACCAGGCAGTGGATTTCACCCTTGTTGACTTCAAAGCTGACGTCGCTCAGGGCCTTCACGCCGGGAAAGGTTTTGGTAATATTGCGCATCTCTAACAGAGGTTCGGCCATAGTACCTTCCACATGTGCAGATTCTTGGGGGTTGGGCGAAACCAGTTTTGGGAAACTGGTTTCGCCCATTCATTTTACCCTGCTCTGAAAAAGTCGTCAGCAATGGAACGGCAGTGAATTTCTCGGCAGAGGGGTGATACGATGCTGTTCAGGTACAGATTACGGCAGACCGGTGAACTCAGAGGCCTCGTAGTAGCCCGAGTCGATGATGGCTTCTTTGACGTTGTCCTTGGTGACCGTCACGATGGCGGACGGCTTGGCGGGAACGTCAACGGCGCCGTTGTTGTAGCTGTTGGTCTGCTCGGGCGTGCCGCCCTCGAGGAAGGCGATGGCAGCGGTGATGGCATCGGCCACCAGGGTGCGAACGTCCTTCAGCACGGTCATCGACTGCTTGCCGTCGATGATGTACTGCACGGAGGCCTTCTCAGCGTCCTGGCCGGTGACGAAGTACTGGGTCACATCCTTGTCCGCCGCGAACACATCCGCGATCGAGCGCGCGGTGCCGTCGTTCGGGGCCAGAATGAACACAGTGCCCTTGTCCGCCGTGCCAGCAGCGGTCAGGTTGGCTTCCGCCAGGTTCTTGGCCACGTCAAACTTCCATTCGGTGGTCACCTGACCGATGATCTTGGCCATCTCTTCGCGAGTCAGCGTGGCTTTGTCCTGCAGCGCGATGGCTTCGCTCGAGTTCTTGATCACGAACGTGCCGTCGGCGATCTTCGGCTGCAGCACGTTCCAGGCGCCTTCGAAGAACAGGAAGGCGTTGTTGTCCGAGGCAGCGCCGGCGTACAGGTACAGGTTGTTGCCCGTGCCGCTGGCGTTCTCGACCAGGTAGTTGCCCCATGCCTCGCCAACCGCCACGCTGTCAAACGTCACGTAGTAGTCAACTGCGTCGGTGTCGCGGATCAGGCGGTCGTACGAAATGACCTTCACACCCGCGTCCCGCGCAGCTTCGGCGGCCGCGGCGGCAGCAGTGCCGTCCTGCGGGCAGATGATGAGGACTTTGATGCCCTGGCTGATCAGGGATTCAACGTTGTCCTTTTCCTTAGCCGAGTCGCCCTGGCTGAACAGGATCTGGACATCATAGCCGGCGGCGGTCAGGGCGTCCTTGAAGCGGGTCTCGTCCTGGATCCAGCGCGGTTCGTCACGGGTGGGGAGCACGATACCGACCGAGCCGGTGATCTCGGGAGCAGGAGCGGCAGCGCCACCCTCGAGACCGGTGAACTCAGAGGCCTCGTAGTAGCCCGAGTCGATGATGGCTTCCTTGACGTTGTCCTTGGTGACCGTCACGATGGCGGACGGCTTGGCGGGAACGTCAACGGCGCCGTTGTTGTAGCTGTTGGTCTGCTCGGGCGTGCCGCCCTCGAGGAAGGCGATGGCAGCGGTGATGGCATCGGCCACCAGGGTGCGAACGTCCTTCAGCACGGTCATCGACTGCTTGCCGTCGATGATGTACTGCACGGAGGCCTTCTCAGCGTCCTGGCCGGTGACGAAGTACTGGGTCACATCCTTGTCCGCCGCGAACACATCCGCGATCGAGCGCGCGGTGCCGTCGTTCGGGGCCAGAATGAACACAGTGCCCTTGTCCGCCGTGCCAGCAGCGGTCAGGTTGGCTTCCGCCAGGTTCTTGGCCACGTCAAACTTCCATTCGGTGGTCACCTGACCGATGATCTTGGCCATCTCTTCGCGAGTCAGCGTGGCTTTGTCCTGCAGCGCGATGGCTTCGCTCGAGTTCTTGATCACGAACGTGCCGTCGGCGATCTTCGGCTGCAGCACGTTCCAGGCGCCTTCGAAGAACAGGAAGGCGTTGTTGTCCGAGGCAGCGCCGGCGTACAGGTACAGGTTGTTGCCCGTGCCGCTGGCGTTCTCGACCAGGTAGTTGCCCCATGCCTCGCCAACCGCCACGCTGTCAAACGTCACGTAGTAGTCAACTGCGTCGGTGTCGCGGATCAGGCGGTCGTACGAAATGACCTTCACACCCGCGTCCCGCGCAGCTTCGGCGGCCGCGGCGGCAGCAGTGCCGTCCTGCGGGCAGATGATGAGGACTTTGATGCCCTGGCTGATCAGGGATTCAACGTTGTCCTTTTCCTTAGCCGAGTCGCCCTGGCTGAACAGGATCTGGACATCATAGCCGGCGGCGGTCAGGGCGTCCTTGAAGCGGGTCTCGTCCTGGATCCAGCGCGGTTCGTCACGGGTGGGGAGCACAATACCGACGGCCAATGTACTGGCGGGGGCGGCGGTCGGTTCAGGCGCGGCCGGTTCCTGGGGGGCAGCCGTCGCGGCAGGCTGGCATGCGCTCAACACCATCGCCAGCATGACTAAAAGGGCAAACAAACCGTACAACGATCTTTTCTGAAACATTGTCGATCCTCCTCGTATTGAAAATGGAAACTGGTCTGGTCGTTCTGGGGGAAAGGGTATCTTCTTCCTGTCTGGTTACCTCCGATCATGGGAATGTCTCATCACATCATTACACGATACGATGTACAACACAGCCCAGGCACCTTTGTTTTTTCGAAAGGTACGTGGAAACCGGCACTGGAATGAAGCAACATTGGACTGCGCATGGGGAAATGCGTCAGTGTCAGTATAGCAAACGCAAATACGGGTGACCATATTTTCTCCCCCTATTGAATAGGGGGATTTCCCCTAAGATTGCATCAAAGATCAGGCAATCTCAGCGCTGTCGATCCTGGCATGTGGAATTTCGACCGTCAGCAGCGTCCCGCCCTCCGGCAGGCGCTGGAGCCGGAAGCGTCCACCGAGCAGCGCGACGCGTTCGCCGATGCCGACCAGGCCATAATGACCGTTATCCGATAAGGCTGCCAGGTCGAAATTGCCCTGAAAGCCTTTGCCGTTGTCTTCCACCGAAACCAGCAGCGTGCGCGGCGAGGAATGCAGCACGTTGATTCGCACCCGGCTGGCCTCGGCGTGTCGCCAGACATTGCTCAGCCCTTCTTGCACGATGCGGAAGAGCGACAGCTCGGACGCCTCCGGCAGGCGGCCAAGGTTGCTGTCGATATTGACTTCGGTTTGGATCCCGGTACGCGCCGACCAGTCACGCGCGAGCGACTGCAGTGCGGCCCCCAACCCCAGGCTGTCGATCGTGAGCGGGCGCAGATTGCCGCAGATTCGCCGCAGGTTATCCACCAGCATGCGTATCCCCTGGCGCGCTTCGGCCAAATCGTCCGCCAGCGATTCGAATGAAGAGAGTTCGGTCTCCATGCTCTCGAGTTCGTAATTGATGCTTAGCAGATCCTGGATAATCTGGTCGTGCAGCTCGCGCGAGAGGTGCTTGCGATCTTCCTCATTTTCGGTGATGATGCGGCGCTGGGCTTCCAGCAGCGCCAGGTTGAACTGGTCCAGCGCCTGCACCTGCTCAGCCAGGCGTTCGGTCAACTGGCGCGCCAGTGTGGCTTCGCTGCCCAGGTCTTTGCCGAGCATCATCTGGTGAAAATGCAGCTTTTCGGTTTGCTCGCGCACGCGGCTGTAGTTGTCGTAGTCCCACAGTGCGGGGGGAGATTTAACCGTCTCTTCCGCGCCCAGCAGCAGGCCGACCACGGCTTCGCGATTGGTCTCATCCGTGTGCAGATCGGCTACTTTGCAGCCCTGGCGCAGCACAATGATGCGGTCGGTGACCGCGAAGAGATGATCCAGGTTGTTGCTGCTGAAGAGCACCGAGACGCCCTGTTCGCGCCAGCTATGGATCAGCCCGAGCAGGCGCTGCTGGTAGGGATAGCTCAGCAGCACCGTCGGCTCATCGATGATGATCATGCGCGAGCGGTAGGTCATCACGCGGGCGATGGCGATTAGCTGGCGCTGTTCTCCCGACAGGTTGGTGACGATTTCCTGCAGCGAACTGATGCGCGCGTCCAATTGGGCGAGGATGCGGCTGGCTTCGTCGCGCATCCGGTTGTTATCCATGATCCGCAAAGACCCCAGCCAGCGCGGCCAGCCAATCTCATTGCCCAGGAAGACGTTATTGACCACATTTTGCTGGTCTTCCAGCACCGGCTTTTGATGGATCACGCCGATACCCAGCGCGTTGGCGGCAAACGGCCAGCGCAGCCGTTTCCCCCGGAAGGTGACTTCGCCAGCGTTTGGCTCGTACAGCCCAGCCAGCAGAGAAACCAGCACCGACTTGCCTGAGCCAATACTGCCCGTCATCCCAACCACCTCGCCCGGCATGATGTCGAAGCTCACCTGCCGGATGACGGGCAGGGAGCCAAATGATTTCGAGACATCGACAACACGCATGAGGGGCTGCATGGGTGGGTTGGGTTTCCTTATCCGCTTCGATTATACAGCCATGCATCTCAACGGCGAATAGGGGGAAAGTGAAAAATCAAACTGTTGCAATGATACCCCAAATCGATATTCCTGACGACCGGGGAACGAAGCGCGGTCGCGCTGCCGGATATGGTATAAATGGGTCATGAACCAAGTTCGAGTCCTCCTCGCAGACGACCACGCCATCGTTCGAACCGGTATCCGCAAGACGATTGAAGAGATCGCCGATCTGGTAGTGCTGGATGAAGTCGGCTCCGGGCCGGAAGTGTTCGCCGCCCTGGCGCGCGAGTCTGTCGACTGCCTGCTGATGGATGTGACCATGCCGGATTTCGAGCCGATCACCGCCATCCGCCAGATCCGCGCACTCTACCCGGAGATGAAAATTCTGGTAGTCAGCGCTTTTGACGATGATGTATACGTTCAAGGCCTGCTGGGAGCCGGCGTCAACGGCTACCATATGAAAGACCAGCCCCTGAACGATCTCAAGCTGGCAGTGCAGCGCGTGCTGAACGGCGAGCGCTGGATTTCCAGCTCGCTGATCGGCAAGCTGCTGGAGCAGCCGGGGGCAGTTCCGGCCGCGCCGTCGCTGACCAACCGCCAGCGCAATTTGCTGCGCCTGCTGCACCAGGGATTGGATAACAAATCCATCGCGCAGGAAACTGGGCTGAGCGTAAAGACGGTCGAGAACCACCTGACGCGGCTATACAAACAACTGGGCGTGCAGAGCCGCCTGGAAGCGGTGAATTATGTTTTGCGCTACCCACAGGTGCTGGGGAAAGCTGGCGCCACAGCGGCCCAGGCGCAATCCGCGCCGGGAACTTCGGCTGGCACGAACGCCGCGATTTTGGTGGTGGACGACAATACGCGCTACCGCGAGCAGTTGCAGCGCATGATTGGCAAAATCTCGCCGGTGGCGACCATTTTTGAAGCCGACTGCATCGACGATGCCGTGCAGCTCGCCCGCCACGTGGATATCCGCCTGGCGCTGGTGGACGTGGTGCTGGGCAGCGAAGATGGCATCACCTGCACCCGGCGGATAAAAGCGGTTTGCCCGCAGGCGCGCATCATCCTGATCAGCGCCTACCCCGACCGCGAATTCCACCGCCAGGGACTGGAATCCGGCGCGGTAGCCTTTCTGGACAAAAAAGACCTCGACCTTGCGACCCTGCGCCAGGTGATCAACGACGTGATTGGGTGATACTTATTCATACGCCAGCACTTCGCGGATGGTCAGGCGCGAGGCGTTAAACGCCGGCGCGGAGCCGGCCAGGGTCGACAGGACCAGAACAATCCCCAACCAGATGAAATTTCCGGAAAGGGTAAAAACAACATCCGCGCTGCGGTCGAAAATGATCTGAAACATGATGTCTGCCAGTTGCTTGCTGATGGGCAGAGCCACCAGGCTGGCCAGCAGCCAGGAAATCAGGCCAATGGCGATGCCTTCCACCAGCACGATGGTGATGATCGCCCGGTTGGAGCCGCCGATGGCGCGCATAACACCAATCTCATGCGTACGCTCCATTACATTCAGGCTCATGGTTCCCGCCAGGCCTATACTGCCGACCGAAGCCATCAGCAAAGACATGATCAACAGGAAGGTGGTCAGCACCGACAGCCCCTGGGATGTTTTGTCTCCCAGCGAAAGCCCCGTGCCGACGTCTTTGATCTTGTAATTCAAACTGCTCAAATGTGCTTCCACGCGGCTGGCGAGCTCTTTTTGCCCGGCGAGATCGAGCGTGGTGTCGCTGGCCACAATGCGGAAGCTGGTCGACTTGCCCTGCATGCCGGTTTCCCGGGCTAGATCATCATAATTGACGTATGCGAACAATCCGCTGCTGCGCCCTGCAAATTGGAATAACCCGACGATTTCCCAATCGCTCTCATCCATGCCAATTTTCAAGCGCAAGGTATCACCCACGTCAATTTCGGGGTAGCTCTCTAAAAACAACTCGCTGAGAGTGATCGCGTTGCGATCATCGGGCATTAACCACCGTCCCCGCAGCAGAATTGGCTCGATTAATTTGCTGTCTTTGGGCGGAGCGACGACCTGCACTGTTTCACCAGCTTTTCCATCCTCGGTGACCACACTGGCGAAGGCGCCGTTCCAGCCCTCCACCATCGCCACGCCTTGCACCTGCATCACGTCCGCCGCCACCCGCTCGAGGCGGTAGGGCCGGTCGAGCGTCAGGTTGACATCCGCCAGAAAGTAGCGTCCCAGCCGGTCGATGTAGCTGGAGATGGAATTGCGTACATTGAATGTGGCGATGAATGTGGCTCCGCCCAGCATGAGCGTGATCAGCGTAAGCGCCAGGCGGCCGCGCCGGCGAAAGGTGTTGCGCAGCGAGATAAGAATGGGGCGCGAGAACCCACGGAATTTTGCCAGCAAGCGGTACATGAACCCGGTCGTTTCATTCTGATTGGACGCGGCGCCACTTAATGCTTCACGCACAGAAATCCGGGTGCCCTGCAGAATTGGAATGATGCCGGCAAGTTGCGGTACCAGCAAGGCGACGATCGTTTGCAGGATGCTGGATGCCGGAACAAAACGCAACTCGATCACCTGAAAATTGATGTGCACAGAAATGTATTCAAGCAGCATATAGGCGGCTTTGTTCGAAAGCGGAATGGCCACCGCCAGCGCGATCAGGCTGAAGACCAGGATCAGCACCATGTACATGGCGACAATCTGCCCGCGGCTGCCGCCGACGGTTTTCATCACCCCAATCTGTTCCACCTGCTGGTTGAGCAGCGCGGAGAAGGTGTTGGTGATCAGAAACCCGCTCAGGAAGACCACCAGGAAACCGAGCAGGTAAATCACCGCGGCCATTGCGTCGACATATGGCAGGTTGGGATGCTCACTGCTCAGGTGGGTGATAAAACCGTTGACCGGATAACCATTTTTATCAAAATCATCGATCAGCCGGTCGGCCACGGCGCGGATGGCCGGCTTGTTTTCCTGATCTTCTGTTTCTACCCTCACATACAGGGTGTTGTATCCTTCTGGCTGGCCCAGCCAGCGCAGGGTATCAATGTTGGTGTAGCCCTGTATCCCGGCCAGGAAGAAACCGCCTTCGGTGCGGCTGGAACCGATGGTTTGGTCTCGAACAATGCCAACCACCGGCATGCGGCGGATGACCCCCGAGGGAAGTTTGATCTCTACCGTATCACCCAGTTTCGCCCCGGCGTCGGAGAGACGGTTAATGTCCAGCGCGATCTGTTTTTCGTCCGGCGGCCAGATGCCTTCAAGCACGTGCGGCTGGCCCATCTCCTTAGCGCCCATGCGGCCATAATCACTGGCTTTGACGGTAATGGGCTCCCATTCTCCGGCGGTATTGCGGATCTGCAGGTTGGTATTCCAGACCCCCTCTGCCTGCCGGACTCCATCGATTTTGCGGATGCGGTTGAGGTAGTCACGATCAAAAAACGTGGTGAACAGTTGTATATTGGGCGGGTTCACCGCCCGGTAGCCGGAGCGGATGTCTTCGGCCAGGATCACATAACTGGTGGTGATCATGCCGATGGCGAACAGACCGGTCGCGATCGAGGCGATGATCAACAGAGAGCGCCCTTTGTGGCTCAACAGGTCGCTGAAGATCTTGTGCCAGCGCGGACGGATCAACCTTGCCTCCGTCCCAGCCGGAACCAGCGCAGGCTGCGCCCGGCCTCCGCGAAGACCGGCTCCGCGGGCAACAGCGGCTCCACCAGATCGGCGGGCAGGCTGAGCAACTTCGCGCCTTCATCTCCCGCGCGGACTGCGCCGGAAACCGCCGGCGCATCGAGCCCATCACCGGCGGCAATTACCACCGGCTGCGGGCCGCTGCCGACCTCCAGCCAGCCCGCCTCTACCAAATAGATGTGCGCGCTTGAGCCGGGTGGCAAATCGGCCCCCGGCGGCAGATCGAGCGGCTGCGCGCCCTTACTCAACCGCAGCAGCAGCGAATGGGAAGCATCGGGAAAAGCGGCCACCAGGGTTTCATTCACCAGTTCGCCATCCGAGATCAGCAAGCGGCGGTTGGTGCGCAGCGCCAGCGTGCGGTCGTGGGTGACAAACAGGATGGTTTTCCCCAGCGCCGCAAGCTCCTCAAAAATTTCCATCACCTGTTCCGCCGTCACCGAGTCGAGATTACCGGTCGGCTCGTCGGCGATCAGGATGGGCGGGTCATTGGCCAGGGCGCGCGCCACCGCCGCGCTCTGCTGCTGCCCGCCAGCCACCGCGCCGGGCAGCTTGTAGGCAAAATCATCCAGCCCCACCCGGGTCAGCAGCCCCAGGGCGCGCTCTTCGCGCATGGCCGGGGGGTACATGTTGCAAAAATCCATCGGCAGCATTACGTTTTCGATCAGCGTGAGCATGGGCAGTAATTGGAAAAATTGAAAGACAATCCCCAGGTGCCTGCCGCGCCAGACGGCCATGTCGCTTTCAGGCATATGCAGAATATTCTGCCCGCCGATCTCCACACTGCCGGAGGTTGGCCGGTCGATGCCGGTGATCATATTGACCAGGGTCGATTTGCCGCTGCCCGAGCGCCCCACCACGCTGACAAACTGCCCCGGCAGGATATCGACATCGACGCCTTTCAAAACGGTGGCCTCCCCCGCCGCGGAACGAAAGGTCTTGGTGATCCCGCGCATGCGAATGATCGGGTCGCCGTTGGAATCATAACGGACGGGCAGCGCGTAGCGTTCAGGCGGCATCGGAACCCACCCTTCCGTCGACAATGCGCAGCGTGCGCGAGACCCGGCGCGCCAGGGCTTGATCGTGTGTGACCATCACGATGGTCCTGCCCTGCCCGGCCAGTTCGGCAAAGATCTGGAAGATCGCCTCCGCGGTGACCGAATCAAGGCGGCCGGTTGGCTCATCGGCCATGATGATATTGGGGTCATTGGCCAGCGCGCGGGCAATGGCGATGCGCTGCTGCTGCCCACCCGAAATTTGCGACGGGCGCTTGCGGGCGTGGTCTTCCAGCCCCACCTGCCGCAGCAGCGCCATGGCCCGGTCCCGGCTCTGGCGCCCGCGGTACAGGCCGCAGAAATCCATCGGCAGCATGATGTTATCGAGCAATGACAGCCCGGGCAGCAGGTGAAAGGACTGGTAGATCACGCCGATATTGCGCCCGCGCCACTGCGACAGGCGGGTTTCGTTCATCCGGTGCAGGCTGGCGCCGGCGACGATCGCCTCTCCGGAGGTGACGTGATCGACCCCGGTGATCATATTCACCAGGGTGGTTTTGCCAGCACCCGATTTGCCGATCACCGCCACAAATTCGCCCGGCCAGATTTCAAGGTTGACGTCTTCCAGAGCGCGGAACGGCCCGGACGGCGTGGGATAGTCTTTGACCACGTGCGACAGACGGATGAGCGCGGATCGTTCATCCGTGCGAGAATGGGTAGTGGGCTGCGAAGCATGGATCATCCGCTCCATCCTCCCCCCGCGAAATGTACGATAACCGCTGCGATGCGCGCCATGCTTTGAATATATCGCATTTTGACCAATCCGGCTGCTTCAGCCGTGTCAGAAGCGCAACGAGAGACAGCTCAGACCACCATCCAGCTTGCGAAATTCGGAGGTATCCACTTCCAGCACCGTAAGTCCGGCCGCCTCGATCCTGGCAGTGGTGGCCGGGTAACCGGCTGGCACCAGCACGGTTCCGTTGACCCAGATACAGTTGGCAGAGTAGGCGTCCAGCGGATCGATGGGTATGGTTTTGAAATCACGGAAAAGCGGGTGGCCGGCGAACTCCCCAGCCGTCAGTAAAATGCCGTTCTCCAGATACGCCAGGCCGGTTTTCAGATGCAACATTTCGTTCAGTTGTACCTCGCGGACGGTATAACCGTACTCGCGCAATATTTCCCGAAACTGGCGCGCGCCTTCAGGGTTGGTTCGCTCCGATAACCCCACGTAGAAGCATTCGCCTACACGCATAATATCGCCGCCCTCCAGCGTACCCGGCGCGTGAATGTGCTGGATCTGGTCGCTGGCATAGAACCGGCGCAATACTTCCTCGACTGCCCGTTCCTCGCCCTTGCGCGATTCCGCGCCGGGGTTGGTGATGACCGCCACCCGCTCGGCGAGCACTGCCGCGTCTTCCACGAAACACGAATCCGGGTAGGCCGGATCGGGTTCCATCACGGTCACCGCCACGCCGCAGGCTCGCAGCGCGCGGATGTAGGCGGCGTGCTGTTCAAGCGCCAGGGGGTAGATCGGTTTCCCGAGATTGGCCGTGCTGATCCCTTCGGTCAGGGTGGCGGCAGGCGTGCGCACGATGGCATGGGTGAACATATTCGTTTTCTCCTCGTATTTTTACCGGCCGGGGCTGTTTCCTTCGGTTTCCCTAGCAGTCCGGCGGATGATCCCTGGTCAGACACGAATATATCATTTCCGCAGGCGGCTGCATAGCAAAACCACCCCGCTATCATGGAGCGACGGTCAGTCGGAAGGGAACCTAAATCTCCAGAAATTTAGGCGCGTCGACGGCGCGGTTGAGGATGGTGGTGGGCAGTTGCATGTGATATACCCCAGAAGGGATCAGACCACAGCCGCCATAGTGAGCGATCACGCGCAGTTGCGCGAGCACGTCTTCGCCGGCATGTTCGGCTGGCAGGTCTTTCCAGAATGAGAAATCGCCCACGCTACGTAGTTTTTCCACATCGTAGAGCACGCAGCCGCCGACCCAGGCGATTTTGTACTTGCGCGGGCGCAATGGGTCCAGGCCCAGCCGCTCGGCCACATGGTGCATGTTGGCCGCGTTGTGCAACCGGTAACGCTCCCAGGTCGGCTGGCCCGGACGAATATCTTCAGGGGTGACCGGCCCATCCCAGAATTCGATCTGCTGTTCGTGCAGTCGAACATCGTCCAGGTGACTGGGGCCAATCAGCGCGCTGCCTACCAGACCGCAGCCTTCCTCCTGCATGGCGCGCACCATATTTTCGAGCACGTAGCTTTCCATGAGCACATCATCATCCAGAAACAGGGCATAGGGCGATTGCACCTGCTCGAACAGGAACTGGCGCTGTTGCGCCATGCCCTGCCTGGGAAGGTTTTTATGGACCGTCACCGGGTTGCCATGCAGGCGCAGCACGTTCATCACGGCCTGCACCTCACCCAGATCTTCCACATCATAGTCGCCGGTTTGATCAGAAACAATGACCTGAAAATCACGGAACGTCTGGGCGGCGAGCCCCGCGAGCGTCACGGCAAGCGCGGCCGGCCGGCTGTACGTTGGTATCAAAATATCGACAGGAGCCATCATAGGAGGATTCTATGAAGCCGGTTCTCTGCCAGCAATACGGGAAAATCCTATTTCGATACGGTAATACACCTACCGGCTCATGCGAGCGGCAAGCTCCCTGTGGTATTCATCCATATTCATTTGCAAGCGCGCCGCGCCGCTCTGCATGGCGGCCTGCGCGACGGCCGGGGCTTCCCACAGGCAAACCCGACGGTCGAGCGGCTTGGGGACGATGTAATCCGGGCCAAACTCGAGGTGATCCAGATTGTACGAGTGCAACACGTCCGCCGGCACGGGCTCTTTGGCCAGCGCAGCCAGCGATTCGGCGGCGGCGCGTTTCATGGCTTCGTTGATCGCCCGCGCGCGCACGTCCAGCGCGCCGCGGAAGATAAACGGGAAGCCCAGCACGTTGTTGATCTGGTTGGGGTAGTCCGAGCGGCCGGTGGCCACGATCGCGTCCGGCCGGCAGGAACGCGCCAGCTCGTACTTGATCTCCGGGTTGGGATTGGCCATAGCAAAGATGATCGGTTTTTGGCGCATGCTGCACAACATCTCGGGGGTGACGATATCCGCCACCGAAAGCCCGATGAACACATCCGCCCCGCGGATCACCTCCGGCAGGGTGGCCGGGTGGTCGCCCTTGGCATAGACGAGCTTCTCGGGGAACATCTCTTCGCAGCGGCCTTCGTAAACCAGACCAGCCGCGTCCGTCAACCAAATATTCTCGCACGGCACGCCGATATTACGCAGTTGGTTTGCGCAGGCGATGCCGGCCGCGCCCGCGCCGGAAAACACTACTTTGATCTCGTCCGGTTTTCGCCCGGTCAATTCCATCGCGTTGAGCAGCCCGGCCGAAAGGATGATGGCCGTGCCGTGCTGGTCATCGTGAAAGACGGGAATATCCAGCCGCTCCTGCAGCGTGCGTTCAATCGTGAAACATTCCGGCGAGCGGATGTCCTCCAGATTGATCCCGCCGAACGTAGGCGCCATGGCTTCCACCACCTGGATCAGCACGTCCGGGTCGAGCGCGTTCAGTTCGATGTCGAACACGTCGATGTCGGCAAAGCGCTTGAACAGCACCGCTTTGCCTTCCATCACCGGCTTGGCTGCCAGCGCCCCGCGGTTGCCCAACCCGAGAATGGCCGTGCCATTGGTCACCACCGCCACCAGGTTGCCCCGGGCGGTGTA
>CALDSL010000483.1 GCA_937920255.1 uncultured Anaerolineaceae bacterium
ACATGTATATGGCCACGGGCGGAGCGCACAGCGTGATCTCCGGGCGCATCGCCTATGTGCTCGGGCTGCAAGGCCCGGCCATCAGTGTGGATACCGCCTGCTCGTCTTCCCTGGTGGCGATTCACTATGCCATCAAGAGCCTGCGCACCAAAGAGTGCCGCATGGCGCTGGCGGGGGGCGTGAATGCCATCATCACCCCCGACGTGAGCATAACACTCAGCAAGGCCAAGATGATGGCCACCGAGGGGCGCTGCAAAGCCTTTGCCGCCGACGCGGATGGGTTTGTGCGCTCGGAAGGCTGCGGCGTCATCGTGCTCAAGCGCCTGGCAGACGCCGAAGCCGACGGCGACCCGATCATCGCGGTCATCCGCGGCACCGCCATTAACCAGGACGGGCGCTCGAACGGCCTGACGGCTCCCAACGGGCCGTCACAGGTGTCGGTCATCCGCGCCGCGCTGGCCGACGCGGGCATGTCGCCCGCGGATGTAGACTACATCGAAACGCACGGCACCGGCACCACGCTGGGCGACCCGATCGAAGCCCAGGCGTTGGGCGTCGTCTTCTCGCAGGGACACACCAAAGACAACCCGTTGATGATCGGTTCGGCAAAAACCAACCTGGGCCACCTTGAATCGGCGGCCGGCGTGGCAGGGTTGATGAAAATGCTGCTGGCCATCCAGCACGGTGAAATCCCGCCCCACATTCACCTGAAAGAGCTCAGCCCGCACATTGCCTGGGACGAACTGCCCATCACCATCCCCACCACGCGCACGCCGTGGGCCGGGCGGCGCGTAGCCGGCACCAGTTCGTTCGGCTTTAGCGGTACCAACGTGCACATCATCGCCGAGGCCTACCAGCCCGCGCCGGTTGCCCTGCCCGATGCCGTGCAGCAGCGCGATGCGCACCTGGTCTGCCTGTCGACCAAGACCGACAAAGCGCTGCAGGCCCTGGCCGCTCGCTATGAGACGTTCCTGTCACAGCAACCGGAAAAAGCCTTCGCCGAAATCGCTTACGCAGCCAACACCAGCCGCGCCAGCTTGTCCCAGCGCCTGGCGCTGGTGGCATCCAGCGCCGCAGAGGCGCGCCAGAAGCTGGCCGCATTCCAGGCCGACCCGCAGGGCGGCGCGGTGATATTCAGCGGCAAAAGCGCGGCGCGCCCGCCCGAGATCACATTCCTGTTTACCGGGCACGGCGCGCAGTTCGCCGGCATGGGCCGCAAACTGTACGAGACTGAACCGGTTTTCCGCCAGACGATTGATCGCATCAGCCAGCTCGCAGCAGCCTACCTGCCCACCCCGCTGATCGACGCGCTCTACCCGCCGCAAGGCGGGGATGCCGCGTTGATGGACAGCATGACCTACGGCCAGCCGGCAATCTTTGCGCTGCAAATGGCGCTGGCCGAATTGTGGCGCTCGTGGGGCATCCAGCCGGCCGTAGTGGCCGGGCACAGCCTGGGGGAATACGCCGCCGCAGTGGTGGCGGGCATTTTCAGCCTGGAAGACGGATTGAAACTGGTGTGCACCCGCGGCCGGTTGATGGACAACCTGCCGCAGGAAGGCAGCATGGCCTCGGTCTTCACCACCGAAGAAGAAATCAGTGAGGTGATCAGCCCCCTGTCGGACGGGGTGTCCATCGCGGTGATCAACGCGCCCACCAACATCGTCATTTCGGGTATTCCATCGGCGGTGGATCAGGCCCTGGCGTTGTTCGAGGCGCGGGGCGTCAAGACACGCCGGCTAGCCATCGCCGCCGGGGCGCACTCGCCGCTGGTGGACCCCATGCGCGATGAATTTATGCGCGCGGTTTCCACGGTCACCTTCCTGCCGCCGCGCATCGATCTGGTTTCCTGCACCACCGGCGAGGTGACCACGGCCGCCGAAGCCAGCGAGCACGAATACTGGTGGCGGCACCTGCGCCAGCCGGTGCAGTTCGCGCGCGTGATGGAGACCATGCAGGAGCGCGGCCAGGCGGTGTTTGTCGAGATCGGCCCGCACCCGGTGCTGTTGTCGATTGGGCAGCGCGTGCTGCCCGGCGGCTACGGAACCTGGGTGCCCTCGCTGCGCGAGAAAGTCGACGACACGCAGCAGATGCTCGAGGCGCTGGGCATGCTGTACACCAGCGGCGCAGCGGTCAACTGGAGCGGCGTTTACCGCGGCACAGCCCGCAGCCGGATGCTGCTGCCCACCTATCCCTTCGACCACCAGCGCTACTGGTTTACAACCGCATCCAAGCAGAGCCCGGCGCGCGGCCCGGCCGGGCATACGGCTTCCCCGCTGGCGGGGCAGCGCCTGCATTCTCCCGCGCTGGAAGACGCCGTGTACGAGACCCAGCTTTCGGCCAACTGGCCGCCGTACCTGGACCACCACCGCATTTTTGGAACATCCATCGCGCCTTCGCCAGCGTTTATCGAGATGGCCGCCCGCGCCGCGCAAGACCTGTTCGGCGAAGGGCAGTACCGCATCAGCAACCTGGCCATCCTCGAAGCCATGATCCTGCCCGAAGAGGGCTTGCGCACGGCGCAGGTGATTCTTACCGCTGACGGCGAAGACAGCGCAGCCTTCCGCATCGTCTCGCTCGAACCCGGCGGGCAGTGGAAAACCCATGTGACGGGGATCGTCGCACGCCAGGAAACCGCCGCGCAGGACGATCCGGCCGCAAACCTGGGCCTGATCGCTGAAGCGCAGACGCGTTGCACCGAAGAGATGGAAGGCGACGCCTATTACCAGGGCGTGGCCGGCCTGGGGCTGGAGTTTGGCGAAAGCTTCCGCGGCCTGCAGCATATCTGGCGGCGCGACGGCGAAGCGCTGGGCAAAGTGCAGATCCCTGAAAGCATGGCCGGCGACACACGGAACTACCGCTTCCACCCGGCCCTGCTGGATGCATGTTTCCACCTGGTGGGCGCACCGCTGCCGGGGGCAAAGGTCGACATGGCCTACCTGCTCATTGGGCTGGAGCACATGCGCTTCTACCGCCCGCCGGCCGGCACGCTGTGGAACCACACGGTGCTCACCGGGCAGTCGGACGAGACCTTCACCGGCGACATTCGCCTGTATGACGAAAGCGGCGCGCTGGTGGCCGAGGCGCAGGGATTGCAGCTCAAGCGCGCCACGCGCGAACTGCTGATGCGCGCCGTGCGCCCACGCTTTGACGACTGGCTGTACCAGGTAATCTGGCAGCCCAAGCCGCTGCCGTTGGGCCAACCGGCCGCCAAACCGGCTGCATGGGCCATCGTACCGGATGCCGGCGGTTTCGCGCAGCAGGTGGCGGCGCAGATGGCGCTGCAGGGCGAAAGCTGCCGTGTGCTCAATGCGGGCGAAACCGCGCCCGAAGGCGCGCACGTGATCTACCTGCCCGGGCTGGACGCTGCCGCAACCGGCGACGGCCAGGCCGCGCTGGAACAGGAAGTGCGGCTGTGCGCCGGCGCGCTGCAAACGCTGCAAAACGGGCGCAACAACCGGGTATGGATCGTCACGCGCGGGGCGCAGCCGGTGGATGCCACTCCGGTGCAGCCCGCCGCGTCGGCGCTGTGGGGGTTGGGGCGCGTCATCGCGCTGGAACAGCCCGAAGCCTGGGGTGGCCTGGTCGACCTTGACCCGGCCCTGTCGCTGGCGGAACAGGCTGCCACGCTGGCCGACGAAGCGCGCGCGGGCGATATCGAAGATCAGGTGGGCTACCGCGCCGGGCAGCGATCTGTGGCGCGGCTGGCGCACGCCGCCCGCCCCACCGCCCCAACCTACAGCTTCTCGCCGGACGGCGCGTACCTGGTCACTGGCGGACTGGGCGGGATTGGGCTGGTGATGGCGCGCTGGCTGGCCGACCACGGCGCGCGCCACCTGGTGCTCACCGGGCGTCATGGCCTGCCGCCGCGTTCAGAATGGGACGCGCCGGCCGAAGACAGCCAGCAGGCGCATCAGGTTGCCGCGGTGCGCGAGATCGAAGCCGCCACCGGCGCCAGCATCGACGCTGCGGCGGTGGACGTAAGCGACATGGCCGCATTGCGAGCGTTGATCGGCACGTTCGGCGCCAGCCGCCCGGCGCTCAAGGGCATTTTCCACGCCGCCGCGGTGCTGAGTAACTGTAGCGTGCCGGAGCTGGATGCCGGCGACCTGCGCGCCATGTTCACCCCCAAAATTCAGGGCGCGTGGAACCTGCACGAGGCCACCCGCGGCCTGGACCTGGACTTCCTGGTGCTGTTCTCGTCCACCACCGCCCTGTGGGGGTCGAGCCAACTGGCGCATTACGCCGCCGCGAACACCTTCCTGGATTCGCTGGCGCATTACCGCCGCCAGCAAGGGCTGCCCGCGCTCAGCGTCAACTGGGGCACGTGGGAAGCCATGCGCGTGGCCAGCAAAGCCGATCAGGAGCGCGTGGCGCAGTTTGGGCTGGAGCAGATGCCGACCGACGCCGCGATGAGCACGCTTTCCAATGTGATCCAGGCCGGGCAGGCGCAAATCACCATCGCCGCGGTCGACTGGTCGACGCTCAAGGCGGCTTACGAAGCGCGCCGGGCGCGCCCGCTGCTGGAAGGTCTGCACAGCAAAAAAGCCGAGGCCAAGCCCGCCGCGCGCAGCCTTTCGCTGGGCGACCAGTTGCACGGCGTGCCGGCCGAAGAGCGCCGCGCGTTGATCGTCGAGCACGTGCGCCAGCACGTAGCGCGCGTGATCAGCGCGCCCGACCCGGCCGCGCTGAACATCACCCAGGGGCTGTTTGAAATGGGGCTCGACTCGCTCATGTCGGTGGAACTGAAAGGCAAGCTGGAAAGCA
>CALDSL010000484.1 GCA_937920255.1 uncultured Anaerolineaceae bacterium
TCATGTTCGCTTTCCGCGCAAATACCGATAAGCCCTTCGCCCGGTGGTATACCTTCCCCCATATTCAATTCAGCCAACTGATCAGCCGTCAAAGGTTTGCCGGCGCTGGCCTGAACCGAAAGTGTCCTGCGGGTTTCTTCAAATGTGTAAATGGCAACAAAGTAAAAATGAAAAGTTGCCTGAACCAGCTCGGCGATCTTTCGGAAAAGCTCGGCTGTGCTGCGGTAACGCGTGATCTCAAAGCTGACATTCCGCACCAGAGAAAGCTGGTCATAGCGCCAGTCTTTGATTGCCGAAAGCCGTGCAGTATCCAGAATGGTTGCGATATACCGCCCTGCATTCCGCAGAAAATCCCGATATTGGAGAGCTAAAGTAACTTCTTCTTTAAAAGTAAAGCGGATTTTTCCCAGGGCGATCGATTTTACCGTTAGCGGAACTTCGTAAAATACGCAGGTCTCGTTTTGACTTTCTGCTTCATCGTCAACAGTGATTTCGTCATCGAACCGCACCGGAAAACCAACACTTTCACGATTCTCAACGGTTTTGAAAGGCAAGGGTTCGAAACGCCGCAACAGCCACAATTCGATTTGAGCGCCGGTCAGCCTGTTTAATTCCTGCTTGAGATAATCCGCCTGTTCGGCAAGATTGCAACGTGAAATCAACCCCTCCCCCACCTCGAACAAATGGCGCCAGGTGTTCTGATTCAGTTCAAAAGGCGCCGGATTCATGGTTATTCCTGTCTTTCAGTTGGTTGTTCAGATTGTTCTTCGGGTTCTTTGTTCGTTTTGACCATTCGCAAAACGTTGCCGCCCTGTCCGTTGAATGTAAATTCCACTGAATCCATCAACGATCGCATGAAGTGCAGTCCCAGGCCTCCTTGCTTGCGGTTATTCAGGTTGGCTTTCAGGTTCGGCCTCTTCACGGTTTTAGGATTGAAAGCCTTTCCCTGGTCGCGCATAACCACCTCAAGCTTACCCGGAGAAACCTGGTAGGAACATTCAATCTCACCTTTGCCTTCGCCCTCATACGCGTGGTCAATGATGTTGGAAGCTGCTTCATCCACCGCCAGTTGAACGTCGTAGATGGATTTCTTGTCCAACTCAGCTTCCTTGGCAGCCTCTGTGTAAAAATCGCGGATATCATCCAGGCTGGAAAACTTGCCCGGAAAAGCAATCGATCGCATAAGTAAAAACTAAAAACTCCCCACAGCTTTGGCGGTATCGTCGTAGATATTGAAATACGGGATAAAGCCGGCCAGGTTCAAGGCATCGCGTACTCTTTGAGAAACTCCGGACAAAACCACCTCGCCGCGATTGAAGCGTTTACATTTCTTCTGCGCATTGACTAAAACCCATAAACCTGCGCTGGAAATGAAATCAACGCCGCGTAAGTCCACGACAACTTTAAAATTGCCCTGGTCGATAATCCCGTTTATTTTCTGCTGTAGGTCAGGCGCGGTTGAACTATCGATTCGTCCTTCCACCGTGAACAATACACAGCGTTTCAATGATTCATGCTTGATTTCCATGCTCATTTCTCCCGTAATCTCTACTATGTCGGCAGATTATAACACGCGTACTTTAGTTAGGGCCTTACTAATGAACAGGTTGCAACCACCGCCAGTCGATCCATAATTTTTCCGGTTGAAAGTAATTAATATCTTGTTATTTAGGTGCATTATGGTAAAATGCTTACCTTGTCCTTCATATCGGCATTTGGTATAATCGGATGGTTGTACCTTAAATAGTCAATATCGACTGCCGACGTAGCTCAAACGGCAGAGCAACCGCCTTGTAAGTGGTAGGTTATGGGTTCAATTCCCATCGTCGGCTCAGTTGTGAACGAGCAAGTGGACGTTAAATGAAAGATCCTAGCGTCCCACTTGCATGCCTGCAACTGGCAGTTTTGGGCGGTTACCCAAGTGGCCAAAGGGGACTGACTGTAAATCAGTTGGCAGAAGCCTTCGGAGGTTCGAATCCTTCACCGCCCACTGGCTGCAAAGCCGAAACCGGGTAACCGGGTTTTACGGGCAAGTAAGCCCTCATAGCTCAGACGGTAGAGCACGTTCTTGGTAAGAACGGGGTCATGGGTTCAATTCCCATTGAGGGCTCAGACCGTCAAAAGTAATTATCATCTTTAGGAGAAGAAATATGGCAAAGGAAACATACGATCGAACCAAGCCCCATATGAACGTGGGAACCATGGGTCACATTGACCACGGCAAGACCACGCTCACCGCGGCTATCACCAAATACAACGGCCTGCGCGGCATGGCTGATTTCCGCGCATTCGATACCATCGACAACGCGCCGGAAGAGAAAGCCCGCGGTATCACCATCAACATTGCCCATGTGGAATACCAGACGGACAAACGGCACTACGCGCACGTGGACATGCCCGGCCACCGCGACTACATCAAGAACATGATCACCGGCGCGGCGCAGGTTGACGGCGCCATTCTGGTTGTGGCAGCCCCCGATGGCCCCATGCCGCAGACGCGCGAGCACGTGCTGCTGGCCCACCAGGTGGAAGTCCCCAACATCGTGGTCTTCCTGAACAAGGTCGACATGATGGACGATCCCGAACTGCTGGAACTGGTTGAACTGGAACTGCGCGAAATGCTGACCAGCTACAAGTTCCCCGGCGACGAAATTCCGATCGTACGCGGCAGCGCCCTGAAGGCCCTGGAGAGCACCTCCACCGACCCGAACGCGCCCGAGTACGCCTGCATCAAAGAGCTGATGGACACCATCGACAGCTACTTCCCCGATCCGGAGCGCGACGTGGACAAACCCTTCATGATGCCGGTCGAGGACGTCTTCTCGATCAAAGGCCGCGGCACGGTTGTGACCGGTCGTATCGATCGCGGCAAGGTCAAGGTTGGCGATGCGGTTGAGATCGTCGGCCTGCGCGAAAAGAGCATGCCCACCGTGGTGACCGGCGTTGAGATGTTCCACAAGACCCTCAACGAAGGTATGGCTGGCGACAATGCCGGTTTGCTGCTGCGCGGCGTGGAGCGCACCGATGTGGAGCGCGGCATGGTCGTGGCGGCTCCCAAGAGCATCACCCCGCACACCAAGTTCAACGCTGAAGTGTACGTGTTGAAGCGCGAAGAAGGCGGACGCCACAAACCGTTCTTCACCGGCTACCGCCCGCAGTTCTACATCCGCACCATGGATGTGACCGGCAA
>CALDSL010000485.1 GCA_937920255.1 uncultured Anaerolineaceae bacterium
CGGTGTCGGCCATGCTGGTGTACATGCGGCTGCCGGCCAGGGTGATCAGGCCGCCGGCCATGTAGGCCGCGCCCATTTCCTCCATCATGTGCTTGCGCGGCTTGAGCTGCTTGGCCAGCCGCAGCGGGTTGCGCAGGTCGAGCAGCATCACGCCCGAGGTTTCCAGGTGCACGATCGAGCCCTGGTTGAAGACCACGAACGGCAGCCCGTACTTGTCGATGATGGCCTGCAGACCGCGCGTCAGCCGGTCGCCGGCCTGGCCGGCCAGCACCGGGGCGTTGGTGCGCTCCATTTCCATCAGCGCGTGGTAGCCGGCCACGCACGAGATCGGGTTGGCCGAGAGCGTGCCGCCCACGTAGGCGCGCTCGCCGGTGCCGCCGATGCCCGCCGCAAAGCGCATGATCACATCCGCGCGGCCGCCCACGCCGCCGGCCATGGGGTAGCCGCCGGTGAGGCACTTGCCAAACACGGTCAGGTCGGGTTTGACGCCAAAATAGCCCTGCGCGCCGCCCAGCCCCACACGGAAACCGGTGACCACCTCGTCAAAGATCAGCAGCGCGCCGAACTCGTCGCAGATTTCGCGCACCTTCTGGTTGAAATCGAACGGCACCGGGCGCGTGCCGCTCTCCGGGCCGAGCGGCTCGACGATCACCGCCGCGGTGCCGCCCAGCACGCGGTTGAGGATCAACTGGCGGCGCAGAGCCGCGAGCGCGTTGGGGAAGAATTCCTGCGTGTTGCCGGTTGCCCCGCGCGGAATGCCCTTGGACTCCAGCCGGCCGGTGCCGGGAATGTGCAGGCCGAAGACCATCGAATCGGACCAGCCGTGGTAGGCCCCGCCAACCTTGATGACCTTGGTCTTTTTGGTGTAGGCGCGCGCGGCGCGGATGGCGGCCATCACACCCTCGGTGCCCGAGCCGAGCATGCGGAACATTTCCACCGCCGGCATAAAGCGGTGCACCGCCTCGGCCAGCTTGAGCTCGTACTCGTGGAACAGGCCGGTCACCGGGCCGCAGCTTTGCAGCATTTCGATCACCGCGTCGCGCACCGGGGGGTAATTGCTGCCCAGCACGGTCGGCCCGCCGGCCTGCAGGAAGTCGATGTAGCGGTTGCCGTCCACGTCCCACAGGTGGGCGCCTTCGGCCTTCTCGATGGCGATGGGGAAGGGGTAGTTGAAGGCCAGGTTGTGCTGCACCCCGCCGGGGATGAGTTTTTTGGCCTCGTCAGTGAGGGCTTTGGAGCGCGCGCACTGGCATTCGAAGTAGGACAGCACCTGCTGCATCCGGTCGCGCCGCACCGGGCGCATGGGCTGGCTCACCAGGGCGTCGAGCTTGCGGTAGACGCTGTCGATGTCGGGGTATTCGGAAATGGCGTAGGTTTGCTGGGTCATAGTTGCCTCGTTCGTGGATGGAAAAGAAGTCTGTAGGTTGGGTAGCTCGCATAGCACCCAACCTGCAAGTACTTGTTACTCGCCACCGGTAGGCGTATTTCCGCCTGCGGCTTTCTTCTGATCGCCGCGCAGTTTGGCAAACGCGACTTCACGCACCAGCAGCGGAATTTTGCTGATCTTTTCGCCGCTGCACAGCGCCAGCAGGTAGGCCAGGGCGCATTTTTCCAGCACCTCCACGTTGTGCAGCGCGCGCTCCAGGTCGTGGCCGAAGACCAGCGCGCCGTGGTTGGCCATGATGAAGGCGTTGTTCCCACCGCCGATATTTTTGGCGATGGTTTTCTTCAACATGCCGGTGCCGGAAGGGGCGTAAGGGATGATCTCGACGCTGCGGCCAAGAAAGCGCGCCTGCTCGTCGAACAGGGCCGGGATGGGCTTGCCGATGATGGCCAGCGTGCTGGGGTAAACCTGGTGGGTGTGGATCACGGCGTGCACGTCCGGCCGAGCCTGGTACACCGCGGCATGCATGGCGCTTTCCACAGAGGGCTTGCGCGCGCCTTCCAGCGCGGCCAGCGAAAAATCGAGCACGCAGATGTCATCGGGCAACATGCGCTCGTAATCGTAGTTGGAGGGAGTGATGGCCAGCGCGTTCTGCTCGGGGATGCGCACCGAAAGGTTGCCGCCCGTGGCGCTGAGGAAGCCTTTGGCCAGCAGGTGGTGCGCGGCGGCCACGATCTGTTCTTTGGCGGTCTGGTAAGTGGACATAGCTCCTCGCGGGAAATGATCTTTACATTGTAAAGATTGTAGCGAAAAATCTTGACATTGTCAAGTTAGATGGCTATGATCAATGCATGGCAAAGAGCAGCTATCACCATGGCGATCTGAAGAACGCGCTGATCCAGGCCGGGCTGGCGGTGCTGGCCGAAGATGGTGCGGCCGGTCTTTCGCTGCGCAAAGTGGCCAGCCGGGCGGGCGTCAGCCATTCCGCGCCGTACGCGCACTTCACCGACAAGCAGGCGCTGATCGCGGCCATTTCCACCGAAGGCTTCCGGCGGTTGCAGGCCGCGCTGGACGCCGCTAATGCCGCGGCCGGCAGCGACCCCGCCGAGCGGCTGGTGGAGGTGGCCTGGGCGTATGCCCGCTTTGCGCTGGAGAACCGCGACTGGTTCAAGGTGATGTTCTCGGGCCTGCTGGAAAACCAGCACGACTATCCCGATTTCGTGGCGATCAGCCATGAAAACTTCGCGCGCTTCGAGCAGCAGGTGAGCGAATACCAGCAGGCCGGGGTGGTGCGCCCTGGGCCACCGGACGTGACCGCGCTCAGCGTGTGGAGCTTGGTGCACGGCTTTGTCTCGCTGCTGCTGGAGCAGCAGATTTCCAGCGCCATCCTCGACCGCGTGGCGGTGAAAGATCTGCTGCGCGAGACGCTCAACCACATCACGCTGGTGGATTTAGGGCGGGTATAGCCCGCTTTTCCACTAAACGCCCCCGGTTCAACCCTTAACGCCCGGCGGCAAAATCTCCGTATGCGGCAATCTTCCGCTCCAGCCGCGCGGCAAGCAGCAGGCTGGCATCGCCCAGCGCGGCGAGGATCTGGCGCGCCTCGGCCCGGTAGGCGATGATTTTGGCGGCGGTCCAGGTTGCGGGCGGCGGCTGAAGGTTGGTGATGCGGTCGGCCAGCTTGACCAGCCACACCTCGCGCGGCTGCTGGCGGATGCGCCGCAGGCTATCTTCCATCTGCAGTGGTTTGTCCAGGCGCTTGTCCTTGGTCAGCGCCAACACGCCATCCGCCACGGCGGCGCCGAAGGCGTCGCGCACGCTCTCAAAGGTGGCGGGTGTGTCTTCGATGACGTCGTGTAGCAGGGCGCACTGCACCGCCAGGGTGGGGTCATCGGCCGGCTCGGCGTGCAGCGCGGCGGTGACTTCCATGCACACCAGGCTGATGTGCATCAGGTAGGGGATGTCGGTGCCAGGGACGATCTGCCCTTGGTGGGCTTGCGCCGCGAAGCGGTAGGCCTGGATATAGGAGTCTTGGGACCAGAGGTTGTGAGGCATGGGGGTGCTCCTGGGGATACCCCCCTCCCACTCCCTCCATCTTCGTTCTTTGAAGATGGAGGGAGTGGGAGGGGGATCAGTCTTGGTTGAAGTTCTGTAGGTTGGGTTGAGCCCAACGTGCCTGAATAATAAATCATATTGGTGGGCGAAACCCAACGCTCTTTAGCATCATCAAAAACGTTGGGTTTCGCCCACCTACGCCATTCAAGATAGGGGTTTTTCGGGCTCAACCCAACCTACGGGTTTTCAAATATTATATCGACTGGGCTGCCCAAAAATGCCGCGTAGCGCGCGGCGGCGCCGCGGATGGCCTGGGTTTCTTCGGGCGCTAGCGCACCAAATGGGCGGAGGCCGATTTCCAACCCGTTCTTGCGTGGGGCGCGGCGCCAGACGCCCACCAGCAGGCCGTCGACCAGCAGCAGGTGGCTGTACTGGCGGAAGCCCGGGCCGTAGCTATCCTCCCAGGCTTGCCGGTAGCGCGTGTCAGTCGAGAAATCGTGGTCCGCGTAGCTGCCGACGGCTTCATCATAATTGGGCAGCAGATGCACCACGGGCGAGCGCCAGCCGGAACCATCCTCGCTGTGGGGAAAGTAATAGGTCCTGCCGTCCAAATCCACCTGCTCCAACTGCGGCCGTAGCAGCGCAACCGCAGCGCGCCCGTCAGCGACCGTCAGCCCGGACCACCAGGAAAAGTCATGCAGGGTGGCGGGACCGTGACTCTGGAAGTAGCGTCGCGCCAGTTCGGCGACAGCTTCCTCACCTTGCAGCCTGCGCTGCGGGCCGGTCAGGCGTTCGTCCAGCAGGGCATAGGTGAACTGTTTGCCGCGCTTTGGCCCGCTGCAGATGACCGCGTCCTGCTCGGCGCGCATCATCAGGTGCGCCAAGCGCTGCACGCCGCCCGGTTCGATGCCAGCCCCGCGCAGCTTCCCGGCCAGCTCCTGCCGGGTGAGCGATTTGCCGCCCTCCAGCGCGGCGCGGATGACGGCGTTGCTGCGCGCATACACATCTTCGTCCAGTTCCAGGCGGCGGTCGTAGGTGGCCATTTTGCGGTTGAGGCGCGGGGCGGTTAGCGCCAGCATCCAGCGCAGGTCTTCGGGCAGCACGAAATGCCAGGTGGGGCGCATGACATGCGTGCGCAGGATTTCACCGGCGTCGAAGGCGGCATCCACGCTGGCGGCGGTGAGCGCGGGCGCACGCAGCCCCAGCGCCCATTTGGCGCCTTCGTAATCCTGCGACTGGACCGCGCCCAGCCAGCCCACCACCTCGTCCGGGCGGGTGAGGTCGGTCTCCAGCAGGCGCTGGTGGATTATGCGCTGGCGGATGAGGGTTACCTGGTTCATTGCTCCGGGCGGTAGGGCGCTTTGGTGTCGATATTGCCCACGAACTGCGGCAGGCGGGTGTGCCCCAACTGCTGACGGATGGCGGCATTCTCGCCGGTGTGATACCAGTAGTGGTAAATCACGCGCTGGAGCAGGTTGCCGTACATGCGCTGGGTGGGTTTGCCGTCTTTCAGCACAAACTGCTGGAGCTTCTCGCTGGTCAGCTCCTCCAGCCAGGGGTTTGCCGCCTGGGTGATGGTTTGCCAGGCTTTGAGCATCTCCTTCAACGACGGCGTGCTGCCAGGGGCGCCGTAGGCGAAATCGCGGTCGATTTCGGGCAGCGGCAGGATGCCCATTCCGTAATAGAGGAAATAGCGCTGCTCCTGCCACGCCAGGTGACCCACGTTCCAGCTAATGCAGTTCATCGGCATCAGGCGCTG
>CALDSL010000486.1 GCA_937920255.1 uncultured Anaerolineaceae bacterium
AAGCCGTGGCTGATGCCCCAGCCCAGGTTGTAAAACGACATATAGCGCGCGCGCAACTGCACCGGAGCCAGGTTGGCCGCGAATGTGGTGGAGGTGGGGATTACCACCAGCTCGCCCAGGGTCATGACTGCCATGCTGAGCGCAAAATGCGGGAAGGTGCTGGAGAGCGCCATGCCGGCAATGCCGGCGGCATATAGCAGCGCGCCCACTGCCATCACCAAAAGCGGCGGGTGGCGGCGGGTGATGCGCGTGACCGCGTACTGGAACAGGATCACCATCAGCGCGTTGACCGCCATCACAAACCCGCTGTAGCGTTCGGCGATGCCAAAGTTATCTTTCATGTAGGCGCTGAGCAGTACGAAGACCATCGACGTGCCCATGCTGACCAGGGTGAAGCTGCCCACGAACGAGAGGAAGAAGCGGTCTCTGACCACTTCGTTATACACGTTGGCGCGCAGGGGAGCCGGGTTCTTGCGCACCGCCTCGGGCATGGTCTCGCGCATCCAGATGGCCACAAAAACACTGAACAGCACCAGCGCCACCGCGGCGATCACAAACGCCGCGGTGTAAGACGAGCCGGTGACAAACCCACCCGCGGTGGGTCCCAGCGCCACGCCCACGTTGTTGACCGTGCGTGAGATGGCGTAGGCGTCTACGCGCTCTTCCTCGGGGATCATATCCGCCACCATGGCATCCGCGCCGATGCGGTACAGCGGCACAAACGCTCCACGAAGGGCCATCAGCACGGCGAAAACACCCAGCGAGGCGGCCGCGCTCATCGAAAGATACACCACGCCCATCATCGCCAGGCTGATCACCATCACCCACTTGCGGCCGAAGCGATCGGCCACCGGGCCGGCGATAAAGGTGGCCACGATCGCCATGATCGAGTCGAGCATCAACAGCGAGGTGATGGTGGTGAGCGGGACGTTGAGCGTCTCACGCATGTAGATGGTGAGGAACGGCCAGATCATCCCCATCCCGGTGGTGCTGAACAGCATGCCCAGGATGAGATACCAGTACTGGCGCGGGTAGCGTCGCAAGGTGACAGCGATGGAGTTGTTCAGAGGATTTACCTCGGCAGGGACGGGGTTATGAATCGGATAAGGACGCCCACGTTTCCAGGTGGGTTTCCAGCAGATGCTGCACGCGCAGGTATTCGTTGCCCAACTCCTGCACCTTGCCGGGGTCGTTGGGCGGGTTTTCGAGCTGGCGCGAGAGCGCGGCGAGCTGGCCTTCCAGCGTGGTGATTTCCGCCTCCAGCGCTTCCAGGCGCTGCTTGCGGCGGCGCAGTTCCATCTTGCTCAGACCGGCAGCCGGTTTTTCCCCGGTGGAAGCGGGCTTTTTGCGTTCTTCCACCACGCGGGCAGCTTCGCCGGCCTGTTCGGCCTGGCGCGCAGCGCGGTACTCGCTGTAGGTGCCGTCGAAGACGCGCAGGCGCTGCCCCTCCGGCTCCACTTCCCAGATCTGGGTGGCCAGCGCGTCGATCAGGTATCGGTCGTGCGACACCAGCAGGATGGTTCCGTTGAACCCCGCCAGAATCGACTGGAGCACTTCCTGCGAGGGCAGGTCGAGGTGGTTGGTGGGCTCGTCCAGCAGCAGCAGGTTGGCCCCGCTGAGGGCCAGCACGGCCAGCGCCAGCCGCCCGCGCTCACCGCCGGAGAGCACGTCCACCGTCTTGAAAGCGTCGTCGCCGCTGAACAGGAACTTGGCCAGGTACGAGCGGATCTCGCCCGGGCGCATGGCCGGCGCGGCGGCCTGGATCTCGTCCACCAGGTTCCAATCCGGGTGCAGACCCTCGTGCGCCTGGGCAAAGTAGCCGATCTGCAGACTGGCGCCCAGCACGGCCTCGCCGCTGAGCGGCGGGAGCTGCCCCAGGATGGTCTTGAGAAAGGTGGTCTTGCCCGCCCCATTCGGCCCGAGGATGGCGGCGCACTCGCCGCGGCGCAGCACCAGGTCGGGGACGTAGAACAGCGGGCGGCCCTCGTCAGCGTAGCCCACGCTGACCGAGCGCGTCACCAGCACCAGGTCACCCGAGCGGGCGGTGGGGGCCAGGTTGAGATGCAGCCGGCGCTGCTCCATGGGGGGCGTCAGGCGCGCTTCTTCCAGCAGGCGTTCCAGCCGGCGGCGGCGGCCCTGCGCCTGGCGCGTGTTCTGCCCGGCGATGTTGCGGCGGATAAATTCTTCTTCCTTCTCAATGAAGGCCATCTGCGCCTGGTATTCTTCCAGGCGGCGCTGGTAGCGCTCGCCGCGCTGCGCCATATAGGCGCTGTAATTGCCGTGGTAGATCTCCAGCGCGGGGGTCATCTCCCAGATGGTGGTGGCGGTCTGATCAAGGAAATAGCGGTCGTGCGAGACGATCACCACCGCGCCGTCCCAATCGCGCAGGTACGATTCCAGCCACTCCACCGCGGCGATATCCAGGTGGTTGGTGGGCTCGTCCAGCAGCAGCAGGTCGGGCGCGGAGAGAAGTAGCCGCGCCAGCAGGGCGCGCGTGCGCTGCCCGCCGGAAAGCTGGCTCACCGGGCGGTGAAAATCGGCGGGGTCAAAGCCCAGGCCGGTGAGCGCCTGGCGGACGCGGGTTTCGTAGGTGTAACCACCCAGCAGATCGAACTCGTGCTGCAGGCGGCCGTAGGTTTCCAGCAGATCGTCGCTGTGGGTGCGGCTCATCTCGGCTTCCAGGCGCTGCAGTTCTTCCTGGCGGGCTTTCAGATCGGCGAAGGCCTCGGCGCACACGTCCCACAGGATGCCGTCGGCTTCAAAGCTGGCCTCCTGGGGCAGGTAGCCGGTGCGCAGCCCTTTGGCGAACTGCACCTCGCCGGCGCTGGGGTCTTCCAGACCCACCAGCACGCGCAGCAGGGTGGTTTTGCCAACCCCATTGGGTCCCACCAGCCCCACCCGCGCCCCGCGGGCAATGGTGAAAGCGATATCGGCGAAGATATCGTTCGGCCCGTAGGATTTCGCCAGCCCGGCGGCGGTGAGCAGTGACATGCGTGGAAGTATACCATTATGCGTTATAATGCTAACAGGTAGCAATTTCCACGATGCCTTCCGGGAGACTACAATGAACCAGTGGCCGGAAAATTTACGCGAGACGGTGCGCGGTTGGAAGCGCGAGCAAATCCTGTGGATTGCCGTGGTGCTGATCGGCCTGATTATTCTGGCCGTGTGGTACTGGCGCGCGCAGGCCGAACGCAGCGCGCCGCCACCCTCCCCCACGCAGGTCACTGGCAGCGCCACGCCCTCTCCCACGCGCTCGCCCACGGTGACGGTGAGCAGCATGCCCACCCTGGAAGAGTTGCCCTACGAGTGGACGCCTTCAGATATCGACATCAGCGGCCCGACGGAGGTTCTTTCCGAAGAGGTCGGCGGCGATGACGGGTTTGAAGACGATGAATTCTTTGGCACGGCCACCTGGTTCGTGCGCCCCTTTACCACCCGCACCGCCACCAACCCGCCGCCAATTTTCTTCATCCGCACCAACACCAGCCGGCCGGGTGGCGCCACGGTGACGCCGCGCACTTCAGCCACGCTGCAGCAGGGACCGCGCGGCACGGCCACTTTTATCGCCTACCAGACGCAAATCGCGCGCACCCCGCGCCCGCCGCACTTGGCCTATTCGCAGCGCTCGGGCGACCAGCCTGGCATTCTGGTCATCCGCGCCACGCCTTACCCCACCCGCATCATCCCCACCACGCGGCCGGGCACGCCTATGCCGGTGGCCACTGCCACGCCCGGCCCCATCCGGCTGGTGTCGAACCCGCTGGCCAACGTCAACGACTGGTCGCCGGACGGCCAGCGCCTGGTGTATGACGACGGCAACACCCTGTATTACCAGTGTGTCAGCCTGACGACCAACGGCGGCCCGGTGGGCGCGCCGGTGGCGTTCACCGGTCTGCCGGCGGGCAGCAACACCGAGGCCAACTGGTCGCCCAACGGCGGCTGGATCGTCTTCCGCAACGTCAACGACGGGCAATCGAACCTGTACCGCATGCAGCCCGACGGCACGCGCCTGCAGCGCCTGACCACCGACGGGCTCGGCAACCGCAACCCCGACTGGTCGCAGGACAGCACCCGCGTCGTGTTTATCAAAGACAGTGAAGGCGGCGCGGAGAGCGATGTGTATTATATGAACGTCAGCCCGTTCTTCAACGCCTGGAAACTGCCGGCGTGCTTCAGCACGTCTTCCTTAAGCAGCGGCGGCGTGCTCTCGCGCCCACGCCTGGGGCCGCTCCCGCAGGTAGGCGACACGGAAACCCCCACCGCCACGGTCACCGAAACCCTGGTCGACACGGAAACGCCCACGCCCACCGCCACCGATACCGACACGCCCACCGTGACGGCCACGGCCAGCGTGACGCCGACTGCCACGCAAACCGGCACGCCTACGCGCACGCCGACCCGCACGCGCACGCCCACCAACACGCCCACCGCGCCGGCCGTCACCCGGCTGACGCACATCAACGGGCGCGCTGCCTGGCCGCATTATTCCAGCGACGGGCGCTTTGTGCTGTTCTCCACCAACGAGGGCGGGCAGTGGCGCGTATACGTGCTCGACCTCAACGCGCCCTTCCTGACCGAACCGCAGCCGGTCACCTTCCCGCCCGCCGGGCAGGAAAGCACCTGGCCCAATTGGATGCGCGACGCCAGCCGCTTTATGTACGTGCAGGGCGCGGACGGCAGCATGGAAATCTACGTCCAGGACCGCCTGGGAAATGCCGTGCGTCTGAGCTACGACGGCGGCAACAAGAGTAACCTGTATATCCGGCCGTAGGCCGCGCGTTTTGCACTCCAGTCCGGTCAACCGGCGGCGGCTCTCACCCCACCGGTTGATCTCAACCAATAAACCTTTGGCGCGCGGGCTGCCCGCGGCCAGGATTTCTGGAAAAGACCATGAATGTTGCTTTGATTCATTATTCAGTCCCTCCGGTCGTCGGAGGCGTGGAAACCGTCCTGGCGCGGCAGGCGCAGCAATTTGAACGCGCCGGCCACCAGGTGATGATTCTTGCCGGGCGCGGCGAAGCCTGGCACGAGCGCATCCCGGTGGTGGTGCTGCCCGAAATGGACTCGCGCCACCCGCAGGTGTTGGAAGCGAAGGCCGCGCTCGACCGCGGCGAAGTGCCGCCTCAGTTTGCGACGCTGGCCTCCCGGTTGGAAACCGATCTGCGCGAGGCGCTGGCCGGAATCGACGCGGTGGTGGTGCACAATGCGGCCTCGCTGCACAAGAACCTGCCCCTCACCGCGGCGCTCCACCGCATTTCGCAGGGGCCTGGCGCGCCGGTGTTCATCCTGTGGCACCACGACCTGGCCTGGAACGCCGACCGCTACGCGGGCGAACTGCACCCCGGCCAGCCCTGGGATCTGCTGCGCACCGCCTGGCCGGGCGCGCGCCAGGTGGTGGTGTCGGAGGCGCGACGCGAAGAACTATCGGCGCTGATGGGCATTGCGCCCGAGAGCATCAGCGTGGTGCCGGCCGGTCTGGACCTGCCAGATTTTCTGGCCCTGCCGCCGGCCGTGGCGCGCATCGTCGACCAGGTACGCCTGACCGCTGCCGCGCCGATCCTGCTGGCGCCGGTGCGCATCACACGCCGCAAAAACCTGGAGCTGGCGCTGACCACTCTGGCCGCGCTGCGGGTGGACATGCCCGCCGCCGCGCTGGTGATCACCGGGCCGCCGGGGGCGCACAACCCCGCCAACGCAGGCTACATGCGCGAGCTGCAGGAACTGCGCGCGCGGCTGGGACTGGAAGGCGCGGCGCATTTGATCGCCGAATGGCAGCCGGACGGGCTTTCTGACGCGGAAGTGGCTGCGTTCTTTCGCGTGGCCGACGCGCTGTTTATGCCCAGCCGCGAGGAGGGCTTTGGCATCCCGGTGCTGGAGGCCGGGCTGGCCTACCTGCCCATGTTCTGCAGCGATATCCCCGCGCTGCGCGCGCTGGCCGGCGATTCGGGCATCTTCTTCTCGCCCGACGCGGACCCGGTGAAACTGGCCGCCGCCGTGCGCGACCGGCTGCAGTCCGACCCGATTTACTGCCACCGCGCGCGCGTGCGCCAGAATTACACCTGGGAAGCGGTATACGAGAAGCAGATCGCGCCGCTGCTGGGGGATAGGAAAGGAGACGTATGAAAGCTCGAAGAATCCGCAAGCGCATCTTTCGCCCATTTCGCGAAGTGGTGATCCCGGTGCTGCCGGATATGGACAGCAGCGCCGTATTTGGCATGGCGCAGGCCCTGGGCGCGAGCGTCCGGCTGGTGGGGTTGGTGAGTGTACCATCTGAAGCCTCGCTCTCTTCCGCCACCGCCGGCGCGCGCGCGCTGCGTAAAAACCTGGTCAGCCTGGCAGCGGCATTCCAGATCCAAGCCTCCACGCGCGTGATCGCTTCGTACGATCCGTGGCAGGATTTGCTCAACGTGCTGCGCGCCGACCCGCCCGACCTGCTGCTGCTGGACTTCCCCGGCCACTTTGAACGCCTGGGAGACCCGCCCGCCGGCATTCTCACCCAACCTGTATGCGACGTGGCCATCCTGCGCGGCCCCTGGCCAGAGCGGATCGAGCGCGTGCTGGCTCCGCTACGCGGCGGCCCGTACGCCGAGCTTTCGTTGCGTCTCAGCCTGAGCCTGCCGCACCGCGAGATCGAAGCGCTGCACGTCACCGCGCCGGAAACGCCCGACTTTCTGGAAGAGCCGTTCCGCGGCCTGGCGGCGATCCTGCCCAGCCTGAAGGGCGTGCACCTGCAGCAGGCGCCGTCGGCCAGCCCGGCAACCACCATTCTGGAACGCGCCGCGGATGCCGACTTGCTGGTGCTGGGCGGCTCGGCGCACGCCAGCAGCGACTGGCAGATCGGCGCGCCGGCCAGGATCCTGCGCAGCGCGCCCTGCCCCGCCGTGGTGGTCAAATCGAAGGACGACCTGCCGCAAGCCTGGACCGGCCTCGAAGGCGAGATGGCCGGCGCGCAGGCGATTTCGCTGCTGGTGGACCGCTGGTTCGCCGAGAACACCTACCACGCCGATGAGTTTGACGACGTGGAGATGCTGGTGCGGTTGAAGCAGGAGCAGGGCGTCAGCATCAGCCTGGCGCTGCCGGCCCTGAACGAAGAGGAAACCGTGGGGCTGGTGATCCGCACGGTCAAAGGGCGGTTGATGGACCAGTTCCCGCTGTTGGACGAGATCGTGCTGATCGATTCCAACTCGACCGACTGTACCCGCCAGATTGCCGCCGACCTGGGCGTGCCGGTCTACATCCACCAGCAACTGCTGCCGGGGATGGAGCCGCGCCGCGGCAAGGGCGAGGCGCTGTGGAAGAGCCTGCTGGTCACCAAGGGCGACATTCTGGTGTGGATCGACACCGACATCGTTAATATCCACCCGCGCTTTGTGTCCGGCGTGATCGGCCCGATGCTGGCCAACCCGGCGCTGCAGTTCGTGAAAGGCTTCTACCAGCGCCCGCTGCGCGAAGGCAGCCAGGTGATGGCCGGCGGCGGCGGCCGTGTGACCGAACTGACGGCGCGCCCGCTGCTCAACCTGTTCTACCCCGAGCTGTCGGGCGTCATCCAGCCGCTCTCGGGCGAGTACGGCGGGCGGCGCAAGGCGCTGGAGCAGATGCCGTTCTTCTCCGGCTACGGGGTGGAGATCGGCCTGCTGATCGAGGTGTTCGAGCGCTTTGGCCTGCCGGCAATCGCCCAGGTGGACCTGCTGGAACGCGTGCACCACAACCAAAGCCTGGAAGCGCTGAGCAAGATGTCGTTTACCATCCTGCAGGCGGTGCTGCGCAAGCTGGAACGGCGCTACGGCGGCGCGATTCTGGAGGACGTCAACAAATCGATGAAGCTGATCCGCTACCAGGAAGGCGGGTATTACCTGGATGTGGAAGAAGTGGCCGAACGCGAGCGCCCGCCGATGATCAGCCTGCCGGAGTATGCGTCCAGGGAGTAATGGGACGCTTTAACGAAGCGGAAAAGCTGAACCGCGAAGAAGCGAAGAGCGCGAAGCAAACGCGAAGAAGAATGAAAACGCTTTTCTTCGCGTTTGCTTCGCGCACTTCGCACCTTCGCGGTTCAGCTTTTGCTACGCCAGCGCGAAATCGACGGCAGCTTCGGCGTGGATGCGGGTGGTGTCGAACAGCGGCACCGGGCTGTCTTCGGGGCGCACCAGCAGGCCAATTTCGGTGCAGCCGAGGATGATACCCTGCGCGCCGCGCGCCACCAGCCCGGCGATAATGCGCGCGTACTGCTCTCTTGATTCCGCGCGGATATTGCCCAGCACCAGCTCATCATAAATCACGCGGTGGACGGTCTCGCGCTCCTCCGCTTGCGGGATGAGCACCTCCAGCCCGAAGTTGCGCGCCAGCCGGCCGCGGTAAAAATCCTCTTCCATGGTAAAGCGCGTACCCAGCAGCCCCACGCAGCGCATACCAGCGTCCGCCACGCGCTGGCCGGTGGCGTCGGCGATGTGCAGGAAGGGGATGCTCAGCGCGGCCTCGATCTCCGGGGTGGATTTGTGCATGGTGTTGGTGCACAGCACCACAAAATCCGCGCCGCCACGCTCCAGGCTGCGCGCCGCGTCGGCCATGCGCTGCGCACCCTCGTCCCAGCGCCCCTCGCGCTGCAGCACTTCGATCTCGGCGAAGTCGACTGACAGCATCAGGCATTTGGCCGAGTGCAGGCCACCCAGCCGCGCCTTCGCCAGTTCATTGACGATTCGGTAATACTCAACTGATGATTCCCAGCTCATCCCGCCGATCATGCCAATCGTTTTCACCCTGCGCTCCTTAGATGGATTTGGGTTAATGATAGACCCGATTCGACAAATCCTCCTTCCTTCTGTACAATATCGGCACGAAAGGAAGGGTGGTATATGCTGGAATTGTGGCTCGTGCGGCACGGGCAGACGGATTGGAACATTGACGGGCGGATCCAGGGGCAGTCGGATGTGCCGCTGAACGAAACCGGGCGCGCGCAGGCGCAGGCGCTGGCGCAAAAGCTGGCGGGCGTGCCGTTTGTGGCAGTCTATTCGAGCGACCTGGAGCGCGCGCGCGAAACCGCCGAGATCATCGCCGCCCCGCACGGGTTACCGGTGCAGATCGACGCCCGGCTGCGCGAAGTCCACCAGGGCGATTGGGAAGGACTGAACCTGATGGACATCCGCGAGCGCTACGACTGGGAATACCGCCACGACCAGTCCTACTCGCCCGATTTTCGCCCCCCGGGCGGCGAATCGGCGCGTGAGGTAGCCGGGCGCATCCAGGCCGCGATCGAGGATATTCATACAGCGCACCCCCACGGCGGCGCGGTGCTGGTGGTCAGCCACGGGCTGGCCACGGCCACGGTCGCCTGCCAGGTCAACGGCGTCGGTCTCGAACAGGTGCGCGCGATGATCCCCAATAACGCCGAACCGCTATGCGTGCAATGGCCATTGACGCGACCCTAGCCGAATTGTACGGCGAGCAGGCCGTGCCCGAAGTGCGCCAGCGGCTGGATGTAGTGCTGGCGGCCCACCCGCCGCGCCGGGCGAAGATCCGCGCGCTCGACCAGCGCGACGCGCTGCTGATCACCTACGGCGACCAGTTCGGCGCGCCGGGCGAGGCTCCGCTGCGCACGCTGGACCGCTTTGCTCGCAGCTATCTGGATGGCCTGGTGAGCGGGCTGCACATCCTGCCCTTTTTCCCCTACACCTCCGACGACGGCTTTTCGGTGGTCGATTACCGCCAGGTGGACCCGCGCCTGGGCGGCTGGGAGGACATTCACCGCCTGCAGGAGCGCTTCCTGCTGATGTACGACGCGGTGATCAACCATATTTCCGCCTCCAGCGCCTGGTTTGCGGGCTGGCTCAACGGCTACCCGCGCTACCAGGATTTCTTCATCAGCCTGCCGCCGCGCACCGACCTTTCGATGGTGGTGCGGCCGCGCGCGCTGCCGCTGCTGACGCCGTTCGTCACCGCGCGCGGCCAGGAGTGGGTGTGGACGACCTTCAGCGCCGACCAGATCGACCTGAATTATGGCAACCCGGCCGTGCTGGTGGAAGTGATCGACGTGCTGCTGGGCTATGTGGATCACGGCGCGCGCTTCCTGCGGTTGGACGCCATCGCCTACCTGTGGAAGATCCCCGGCACGCCCAGCATCCACCTGCCACAGACGCACGCGGTCATCCGCCTGCTGCGCGCCGTGCTGGACTATGTGGCGCCACACGTGATGCTGATCACTGAGACCAACGTGCCCCACGCGGAGAACATCTCTTACTTTGGCGGCGGCGCGGACGAGGCGCAGATGGTCTACAACTTTGCGCTGCCGCCGCTGGCGCTGCACGCCGTCGCCACCGGGCGGGTGGGCGCGCTGCGCGAGTGGGCCGCGGGGCTGGAACGCCCGGGCGATCAGGCCACCTTCTTTAACTTCCTGGCCTCGCACGACGGCATCGGCTTGAACCCGGCGCGCGGCATACTCTCGCCGGCCGAGATCGACGCGCTGGTGCAGCGCTGCCTGCGCCACGGCGGGCGCGTTTCGGAAAAGAACAACCCCGACGGCACGCGCAGCGTGTATGAACTGAACATCAACTACTTCGACGCGCTTTCCGACCCCCACGGCGGCGAGCCGCTGGAGCGGCAGGCGCGGCGCTTCCTGGCAGTGCATTCGGTGCTGCTGGCGCTGGCGGGCATGCCCGGAATCTACGTCCACAGCCTGCTCGGCTCGCGCAGCTGGCAGGCCGGCGTGGAGCAGAGCGGGCACAACCGCAGCATCAACCGCCAGAAGTTTCTTCTAGAAGATATTGAACGCGAGCTGGCCGCGCCTGGCCTGCGCCAGATGGTGTATGCCGGGCTGGCGCATATGCTGCGCGCCCGCGCCGGCAGCGACGCTTTCCATCCCTACGGCTACCAGACTGTGCTGGAAGCGGGCGAAAGCGTGTTCGCGCTGCTGCGATCCAGCCCGGAGGGCGAAAGCCGCGTGCTGTGTCTGGCCAACCTCAGCGGCGAGCCGCAGACCGCGCGCGTGGCGCTGCCCGCAGGCGAGCGCGCCGGCCTGGCGCGCGATTTGCTCTCGGGCGGCGCCCTTCGACAGGCTCAGGGCGGCGATTTGGATATCAGCGGCGCGGCGGCCGTGACCTTACAACCGTATCAGGTGGCCTGGATGCAATTGGAGTAGCGGATTTTTGTGATAGGATTGTTGTTTGCGTGGGCTGTACCGCAGCGCGGATCGCGTAAAATGATTTTTGTAGGGGCGGACCCACGTGTCCGCCCGCTAGAATGATCACTATGAACAGCACAGTTAGGCACAAAACCCTGTTTTCCAATCAACATTTGTGCCTAACACGGTTTCAACTGGCTTTCACCGCAGCGGGCGGACACGTGGGTCCGCCCCTACGAAATGCGAAAATGAAAAACTGAGACACTGTATGGACGTGAATACCCCCTTTATGCTGTTAAAAAACCGGATCGATCTGGAGCAGATCCCGTTTACCGAGCGCGGTTCGCGCCTGCTGGTGCAGCGGCGCGGATCGCTGCTTTCCATTCGCCTGACCGAGCGCTGGGTCAAGATCGACCCGCGCGTATCGGGCTACCGCGAACGCCCGCCCATCGTCGACGACCTGCAATTTCTGGACGCCAACGGCCAGCCGCTGGATTTCGAGCTGGAATCGTACCCCGGCCTGCTGATCTTCCACACCCGCGCCGGCGATTTCTCGATGATCTTCCACGATATCGAGACCCTGCTGCTGTGCCTGCCCGAGGGCGGCTGCGGGCTGACCTTCCGCGCCCACATGAACAGCGCTCAGGCTGACCGCCGCGGCGGGATCCTGCGCACCACCGGCGATATCCGCCGCAACATGGCCTACACCACCAACCGCAAGCTGACGCGCAACGATGTGGCATCCACCTCGCGCGATTTTTTGCAAATCGACCTGATGTTTGCACCCGGACAGAGCAGCGGCCTGCTGATGAACCTCACCCCGCGGCTGGGATTCAACCGCTACCTGCCCAATGAGGAACAGGCTTTCCGGGCGGCGCGCGCCCGCTGGGAGCAGTGGTTCGAGAGCGTGCCGCCGGTGGCCGAGCCGTACCGCCGCCAGTATTACTACGCCTGGTACGTGATGCGCGCCGGGCTGATCTCAACCCGCTACTTCACCACGCGCGAGGCGATGACCCCCTCCAAGTTCTACTACATTGGCGTGTGGCAGTGGGATGCGTTCTTCCACGCTCTGGCGTACCGGCATGTGGACCGCAAGCTGGCGCACGATCAGATCCGCATTGTGCTTGACCACCAGCGGCCAGACGGCATGCTGCCCGACGCGGTGCACGACGAAGGCGTGATCACCCACCTCGATTTTCCGATCGAAGCCGACGTGACCAAGCCGCCCCTGCTGGCCTGGACGGTGTGGCGGCTGTTCGAGTACGACGGTGACCGCGAATTTCTGGAAGAGGTCTACGAATACGTGGTGCGCTGGAACCAGTGGTGGTTCAACAATAACGACAGCGACGGCGATGGGCTGTGCGAGTACCAGCACCCGTATTCGTCCGGCCTGGACGACAGCCCGTTGTGGGATCACGGCATGCCGGTCACCGCGCCTGACCTCAACACCTACCTGACGCTGCAAATGGAATCGCTGGGCAAGATGGCGCGCACCATTGGCCTGGAAGAAGAAGCCGAAATGTGGGACGCCCGCGCGCGCGATCACGTCCAGCGAATGCTGGACAAGATGTACGATAAAGAAGCCGGGGTGTTCTGGGCGATGCACAAGGGCCAGCGCGTGCCGGTGCTGACGCCCTTCAGCCTGTTCCCGCTGCTCACCGGACGGCTGCCGCGCGAGGTGGCCGAAAAGCTGGTGGCGCATCTCACCAACCCGAATGAGTTCTGGGCGCCCTACCCGGTGCCCTCGGTGGCCATGAACGAGGAAAGCTTCAGCGCGCTGCGCATGTGGCGCGGCCCCACCTGGATTAACGTCAACTACCTGCTGGTGGAGGGCCTGATGCGCTCGGGCTACCACGACCTGGCGCGCGAGCTGCGCAGCCGCACGCTGGAACTGCTGATGGGCCAGAACGACATCGTTGAGTATTACAGCCCGCTCACCGGCGAGCCCAGCCCCAAAGCCGCCGGGACGTTCGGCTGGTCGGCGGCGCTGTTCATCGACCTGGCGCTCCAGGCGACTCTGGAAATGGAAGACGAATAGCGAAAAGGGTACACAAAGTGACAGGCCTGCACCTTCCAGCGCAGGCCTGTCACTTTGTAAAACAATCAACCAACATAACAAAATTGAAAAATTGTTCTAAAAACATATTGACAATTTAGAATGTACGTTCTACAATGGGTGTTACCTAATATTGAAATCGGCCGGTACATTCGTTGAATAATCCCCTGCCTGCGCGGCCTGATATTCTCAAACAGTTGATAAACAGATTCATCTACCTCACTGTTCTAGAAAGGAGTGGAACATGAATATCAGCGATTCTGAAACCGGGCAAGGTCCGCTGAGTAGCTTGCAGAATCTTAAGCTGCGTCCTTCGCTGGCATTTGGTATAATTATCTTGACTGCTCTAATCGCATTCGAGATATTTAACTATAGCACCACAGACTATGCTCTGCGCGACCTGTTAGGCGAACTGAAGTTCGCGGGTTTGCGGTGGGCCACCATTCTCTCCATCGCCTTCTGCGGGATCGACTTTGCCGGTATTGCACGGCTGTTCACTCCGCAGCAGGGAATGGATGAACCGAAAGAAGTCTGGTACCTGTTTGGCGCGTGGCTGCTGGCCGCCACCATGAACGCGATTCTCACCTGGTGGGGCGTTTCGATGGCTGTCACAAATCACGCGGCGGTATCCAGCCAGACGGTGGTTGAGGTGGGCACGCTTACCAAGGTAGTGCCGGCGTTTGTGGCGATCATGGTGTGGGTAATCCGCATCCTGATCATCGGTTCTCTCTCGTATGCGGGCGATCACCTGTTTCATGCGGATGGAAAACGGCAAAGCACCGCGCTTGCCACCACCAACCGCCGTTCGATGGGGCAACCGGCAACCCGAAGCCTGCCGGAGTACACCCCGCCCGTCATGGCCCCCCGTCCCGTTGTCAACCGCAGTGTAGGAGCGCGCCCGGCGCAGCAGCAACAATCGCGCCGCAACCAGCCGCCCCCACCGGAACCCATGAACAACCGGCCGGAGCCAACCTACCATAGTTTAGTGGGCACGCGCTCCGCGGCCCCCCGTCCTCTCAACCACAACGGCGAACGCCGCACTTGAGGACAACGCGGAGAGCGCCCGTGGAATTTTATGGCGTCACTCCGTAACACAAGCAATAAAGAAACCTCCGGAACGGGTTGTTTTCTCACCTTTGTTCCGCTATTCCTCACCGTGATCGGGCTCTCGCTCGGATTGGTCCTGTATTTTGTGCTAAGCGACGTGGAAACCCCGGTGCAGGCCGGCATGCCGCGCGTGATGGTCGGTTCTGGTTCAGATCAACTGGCCGCGTTCTATGCCCCACCTGTGCTGCGCTGGTCGACGGCGCTGGAGAACTGGTCAAGCCAATATGGGTTGGACGTCAACCTGGTCGCCACGGTGATGCAAATCGAGTCGTGTGGCGACCCGGAGGCGATGTCGATCGCGGGAGCGGCCGGGTTGTTCCAGGTGATGCCGTTCCACTTTTCGCCGGGAGAGGATTCGATGGACCCGGGCACCAACGCCCGGCGCGGGCTCGGGTATCTCAAGCTCAGCCTGGATTCGGCGGGCGGCGATGTGTATAAAGCCCTGGCCGGCTATAACGGCGGGATCGGCGTGCAGCAGTGGGATGAATCGCAGTGGCCCGCGGAAACCCGGCGGTATGCCAATTGGGGTTACCGCATTTATATCGAAGCCGCCAGCGGCGCCAATCAAAGCCCCGCCCTGCAGGATTGGTTAAACAGCGGCGGTTCCCACCTGTGCGAGCAGGCCGCGTCCAGAACCGTGTGGTTGCCGTAGGTTTTTCATATAAAAACATTCCCGGCGCGCGAAGCGTCAATGACATACGTAGGGGCGGACCTGCGTGTCCGCCCGCCGCAGTCTTAACCAAAAAGAGCCCATGTAGGCATAAGATCATTTGTGCCTACATGGGCTCGAATCGATACTCGCTCTAGCCGGGCGGACCTGCGTGTCCGCCCGCCGCGGTCTTAATCAAAAAGAGCCTGGGTAGGCACAAGATCGTTTGTACCTACATGGGCTCGAATTGATACACACTCTAGCGGGCGGACACATAGGTCCGCCCCTACGATTATTTTTGGGGGTTCTCCTCGTCTATAGCCCACTTCAAGGGATTATTGACGATATATTCTCGCACGCGTTGCAGGTCGGCCTCATCACGGATAATGTGATCGTAATAACTTCTCTGCCAGAGTGTCCCAGCAAAAGGCTGCCAACCCTGATTGCGTACGCCAAGAATGTAAGCATTGGTCGTCATCGTTTTGTACCATTGCACAACCGCTTGCAGGTCTGGCCGAGATCCTGCAGGACCGTCGCCTTCATGCAGCATCACAATTGCATGAAAATGATTGGGCATGATGCAGTATTCATGCAATTCGACGCCGGGGAATTTTTTTACCAGCTCTCGCCACCACAAATCCAGCATCCGGCCGGCTGGGTTCAGACACATTTCTTCGCGTTCAATATTCCCGAAATAGCATTTCCGGTTGTGGGTGACAACCGTTAGAAAATACGTGCCGGGGTTGGAATAATCAAAGGATTCCAGGCGGATCCGTTTGCGTTGCGGGTGCGATGAAGCCATTGCGGTTACTTACGCCGGTTGGGGGGCGTGCTCGCCCTGGTAGCGGACGAGTTGGGGCCAGCGCCTGGCGATGGCGGCGACGGCCACCAGGCAGCCCGCGCCGCCAAAGATGATCGCGCCGGAGGGGCCAAGCAGCGTGGCGGCGATGCCGGATTCGATTTCGCCCAACTGCGGGCCGCCCTGGAAGAAGATCTGGTTGATGCCCACCATGCGCCCGCGGATGTAATCGGGGGTCTGCAACTGGCGGATGGTGTTGCGCAGGATGGTGCTGATCGAATCGCACGCGCCCAGCAGCGCCAGGGATGTGGCGGCCATCCAGAAGGTGCGCGAGAACCCCAGCATGATGGTGGCCATGCCGTAAGCCGCCACCGCCGTGACCAGCAGGCGACCCTGCTGGCGTACATTGGTGCGCTGCGACAGCACCAGTCCAACGAACACCGCGCCGGTCGATTCGGCTGAAAGCAGCCAGCCGTAGGCCACTTCGTTCAGGCCGAGGATGTCGCGCGCCAGGAAGGGCATGAGCGTGTTGGCCGAGGAAAAGAAGGTGGCTGAAAAGTCCAGCAGCATACTGGAGAAGATGATCGGCTGGCCGGTGATGAACTGCCAGCCTTCGCGGATGGAGTTGAAGCTGTAACGCGCGTCCACGCGTACGGTGCGCTCCTCCTGCTCCACCGCGCCCATCAGCAGCAGCGCCGAGAGCACCGCCAGGAACGAAGCCGCATTGAACAGGTAGGTGAAATGCTGCCCGAGCGAGGCGATCACGATCCCGCTCAGGGCAGGGCCGATGATCGAGCCGGTGTTGGACGCGATCGACTGCAGCGAAAACGCGCTGGGCAGCACCTCGCGCGGCAGCAGGTTGGGCACCAGCGACTGGCGCGCCGGGATATCAAACGACACCGCGATGGCCTGGACGAACGTCACCACGTAGATATGCCAGATCTGGATCAGGCCGGTGAGGGTGAGCACGCCCAGGGTGGTGGCCGTGATGAGCATCACGCTCTGGGTGATGAACATGATCTTGCGGCGGTTATAAGTGTCGGCCAGCACGCCGCCGAAGGGCGCCAGCACAAAAATGGGCAGCGCGCGCGCCAGCCCGATGCCGCTCACCAGGATGGGCAGATCGCTGAGCGAGCGCAGGTGCCACAGCAGCGCGGCGACCTGCATCTGCGAGCCGGCAATCGAGATGAACAGGCCGATCCACAGCAGAGCAAAACGGCGGTAGCGCAAGGCGGGCGGGATGTGAATCATGATGTTTCCTGGATGTTGATATAGGTTAAGTGCGCCGCAAAGTATACCCGCACATAGGTTTTGTGGGGAGATTTGTGATGGGTGGTGTAGCTTTTAGAGTATCACGGTTCACCGCGAAGGCGCGAAGAGCGCGAAGAGAACGCGAAGAAAATCGACTTTTCTATTCTTCGCGTTCTCTTCGCGCACTTCGCGGTAAGGGTTTTTGCCAAGACACACAATAGCGGCGCGGTGAAGGTTTTCCCTCCGCCTACGTGCCCCAATCGCGCAGGTAGAGAAAATCGTAGCCGATGGTGCGGTTGCTGAGTTTGGCAATGACCGGCATGGTGCGTTTAAAATGGTTGCGCCGCACGCGTTCCACCACGCCGCGCACGAACGGCTCGGCGTAGCCCGCCTCGACGCACTCCTGCGGGGTAAAGCGCTCGTCCACCAGCAGATAGAGCAGCTTATCGACTTCCTCGTAGGTAAACCCCAGCTCGCCTTCATCCGTCTGTCCGATCCACAGGTCGGCGGAGGGGGGCTTGCTGATGATCACCTCCGGTACGCCCATCGCGGCCGAAAGCTGGCGGATCTGGGTCTTGTACAGGTCACCCAGGGGGTTGAGCGCGCTGGCCGAATCGCCGTAGAGGGTGCTGTAACCCAGTAGAATCTCGGTCTTATTGCCCGTGCCCACCACCAGCGACTGGGTGGCGCTGGACTGGTCGAACAGGATGATCATGCGTTCGCGTGCCATCACGTTGCCGCGCCGGGTGGGAGACATATCCGGGAAGCGCTCGAACAGCGGCTCAACCATGGGCGTGATCTCCACCGTCAGCGACTGCACGCCTGTGGCTTCGATCACCAACTGGGCGTGCTCCAGCGATTCGGGCGAAGAAGTGCGATAGGGCATGCGCACGGCCAGCACGTTCTGCGGCCCGAGCGCCTCGGCAGCGATGAAACATGCCAGGGCCGAATCCAGACCGCCGGACAGCCCCAGCACCGCGCGTTGAAACCCGGTGCGGGTGATTTCGGAATGGACAAAGCTAGTGAGCACTTTGCGAACGATATCAGTGTTGATGGTCAGGTCTGGCATATACGCCTCATTTTCCTGTTCAGCGGCTGGGGGCGGCGGTGATCTGGCTGTCGACGATGCGCTGCATCTCGCGCAGCATCAGGGCGGTGCGTTCGTCGCGCAGCAGCGGCAGGCGCGCGCGGCTGCGGTGAAGCTGGTTGGTGTCCACTTCGGCCAGCACCAGCGCCTCGTCCATAAACGGCGCGCTGATCTGCTGCTCGCCGTCGGGGGTGTACAGCGCCGACCCGCCAAAGAAGTTCATGCCGTCTTCAAAACCCACGCGGTTGGCGTGCGCCACGAAGCAGGTGAACATGCCGGCGTAGGTGCTGGCGAGCTGGTCGACCGACTGCATGGACGAGAGGAAGGGCGCGTGGGTCATGCCGCGCGCGGGCGAAGAGGACTGGAGCAGCAGCGTATCGGCGCCATCCAGCCACAGCAGGTATGGCGGCGACATGTGCCAGAAATCCTCGCAGATGAGCATGCCCATGCGGCCAAAACGGGTGTCGAAGGCGCGCACGCAGTCGCCCCAGGCAAAATAGCGGCCTTCGTCGAACATGGCGTAGGTGGGCAGGTAGACCTTGTGGTGCACGTGCGCCACCTCGCCGCCCGAAAGATAGGCCGAGGCGATATAAAAGCGGTGGCGCGCGTCTTCATCCACAAAGCCGACCACCAGATCGAGTTTGCGGCTGGCTTCCAGCAGCGGGCCGAAAGCCGGGTCGTCTTTTTGCGGGCTCGAGGCCACGCTGGCGGTCAGGTCTTGCAGCGCGTAACCGGTGAGCGATAATTCGGGAAAGACCAGCAGATCCGCGCCACCGGCGCGGGCCTCTTCCACCAGCGAAAGGTGGCGCTCCAGGTTGGCAGGCACATCGCCGAGCCGGGTGTTCATCTGCGCCAGGGCAAGCGTATATTTCATGGTTCCCTTCCGACATCCAGCAATACGTTCTGTCTCCGCGCCGCGATGCGCCGGGTGAAAAACAAGATCAGCGCCGCGACTGCCGCCAGCGCCAGCGCGGCCCAGGTTTCAATGCGCTGGCCATTCCAGCGCGGGCCGGGCACATCTACCAGCGCCGAAAAAACAAGCAGGTTCAGCCCGAGCACCATCAGCGCGCCCAGGCCGGAAACGCCCGGCTCCACCGGGCGGCCTGGGCGCGGGCGGGGCAGCAGGCTATAGCTTAGCACCAGCACCACCGCGGCCAGCGGCTGCACCGGAAAACGCGACATAATCGCCCCGGTTTCATCCTGGATCATCAGGCCGTACCAGGCGTTTTCCCCCACCGGGCTGCCGTAGGCCGCGCCGACCAGCCAGCAGCCGATCCACGCGCCGGCGGCCACCGGGAAAGCCATCCCGGCCAGCCGGTCGACCACCAGCCCGACGGGCACGCGCCAGGAAAATGCCAGCAGGTAGGCGGCCAGCAGGCAGGCGGGCAGCGCGCCTGGCCAGGTAAGCCCGCCCAGCCAGACCTGGAAAATCTCCTGCGGGTGGGCGTCAAAGTATGGCTCGTGGATCAGGGCGTAGCCCAGGCGCGCGCCCACAAACCCGGCCAGCAGCATCAGCGCGCCGGCGAGGATCCAGCGGCGGCTGGTCACCTCCGGCGTGCCGCGCAGCACATGCACCAGGCCCAAACCAGCCCCCACAGCAACCATAAGTGAAAAAGCATTTACCACCGCGCCGACCTCATGCAGACAAGTAGGGTTATCATACCATAAATGCACCCCCCTCCTGGGTGAGGCGGGGTAAAACCATCACGAATTACACGAATACTGCGAATAGGTCGAATGAACCCATTTTGTAACCGCTCAGGCTGGAGGGATTATGTGGTGTTTTTCTTCCCCGAGTGTTTTCCACGCCCATTGAGGGGAATCGGGTACAATTATTCTCCATGGAACCGCTGCCGCTTGACCAGGTGCTGACCGGAGACTGCGTGGAGCTGATGCAGGCGCTGCCGGCGGAATCGGTGGATATGATCTTCGCCGACCCGCCCTACAACCTGCAGCTGCACCAGGATTTGTGGCGCCCCAACCAGACGCGCGTCGACCCGGTGGACGACGACTGGGACCAGTTCGCCACCTTCCATGAATACGACGCCTTCACCCGGCGCTGGCTGGATGCCTGCCGGCGGCTGCTCAAACGCAGCGGCACGCTGTGGGTGATCGGCACGTATCACAACATCTACCGCGTCGGCGCCATTTTGCAGGATCTGGATTTCTGGCTGCTGAATGAGATCAACTGGATCAAGGCCAACCCAATGCCGAACTTCAAGGGCATGCGCTTTACCAACGCGCACGAGACGCTGATCTGGGCGCAGAAAGAACGCGGGGCGCGTTACACCTTCAATCACCAGGCCATGCGCGCGCTCAACGAAGACCTGCAGATGCGCTCCGACTGGTACCTGCCGATTTGCAGCGGTAAAGAGCGGCTGCGCGAGAACGGCGCCAAAGCCCACGCCACGCAAAAGCCCGAAGCCCTGCTCTACCGGGTGCTGACCGCCAGCACCAACCCCGGCGATGTGGTGCTCGATCCGTTCTTTGGCACCGGCACCACCGGCGTAGTGGCCAAACGCCTGCGCCGCCACTGGATCGGCCTGGAGCGCGACCCGAGGTACGTGGCCCTGGCCGAAGAACGCCTGGCCGGCGCGCAGCCCGGCGACCCGGCGGCCTTCAAGGTCAACCATCCCCGGCGCGAGCGGCGCGTGCCGTTTGGCAGCCTGCTGGAATACGGTCTGCTCCAGCCCGGGCAGGAGTTGTATCTGGGCGCGGATGGCGAGACCCGCGCGCGGGTGATGGCCGACGGTCAGTTGGAGATGAATGGTACGCGCGGTTCGATCCACCGCGTCGCCGGGCAGGTGCTGCCCGGCCCGTGTAACGGCTGGGAGCTGTGGCATTACTGGGACGAAGCCACACAGCAGCGCCGGCCGATCCAGGTGCTGCGCGAGCGGCTGCGCGCGCAGTGGAAATCCGTATCAGAAGAGAGTGACGAATGACCCAACAAGAAGTTTCCTACACCCAGACCCGCTGGAGCCTGGCCGACCTGTTCCCGGCTGCCAACAGCCCCGAACTGGAAGAGGCGATCCGGCAATTGGATGCCAAAGTGGCTGAATTTGAGGGCGCGCGGTCAAAGTTGCGTGACGGCCTGCCCGAAGACGACTTCATGGCGCTGGTGCGCCAGATGGAAGACATCACTGAGCTTTCGACGCGCGTAGGCGCCTACGCCAGCCTGCTGTTCGCTGAAAACACCCAGGACCAGGCCGCGCAAACCCTGATGGCGCGCGTGCAGCAGTTGGGCGCGGTGCTGGGCAACCGCATCATGTTCTTCAGCCTGTGGTGGAAGGCGCTGGACGACGCCGAAGCGGCGCGGCTGATGCAAAACAGCGGCGATTATCGCTATTGGCTGGAAGAGATGCGCCACTTCAAACCCCACACCCTCTCGGAAGCCGAAGAAAAGATTATCAATATCAAAGACGTGACCGGTGTGAGCGCGCTGCAGATGCTGTACGACTCGATCACCAACCGCTACGTGTTCAAAGTAACCGTGGACGGCGAGGAGAAAGAAATGACCCGCGGCGAGCTGATGTCGTTGGCTTACTCGCCGCGCCCTGAACTGCGCGCCGCCGCCTACCAGGAGCTGTACCGCGTCTACGGGCAGGATGGGCCGATATTGGGCCAGATGTACCAGACCATCGTGCGCGACTGGCGCAATGAGCAGGTGGACCTGCGTGGGTTTGCCACGCCGATCTCGGCCCGCAACCTGGTCAACGACATCCCCGACCCGGTGGTGGATACGCTGCTGAAGGTGGCTGCGCGCAACACCGGCATCTTCCAGCGCTACTTCCAGCTCAAGGCGCGCTGGTTGGGCGTCGAGCGGCTGCGCCGTTACGACATCTACGCGCCGGTGGCGGAAGCCGGCAAAGAGTACAGCTTCACCGAATCGGCCGCCACCGTGCTGGATTCCTTCCAGCAGTTCGATCCGCGGCTGGCCGAGCTGGCCGAGCGCGTGTTCGCCGAGGATCATTTGGACAGCGAAGTGCGGCGCGGCAAGCGCGGCGGCGCGTTCTGCGCCAGCGTGGGCCCGCGCATGACTCCCTGGGTGCTGACCAACTACCAGGGCAAGGCCAGCGATATGGCCACCCTGGCGCATGAGCTGGGCCACGCCATCCACTCCATGCTGGCCTCCGAGCACAGCGCGTTCACCTTCCACGCCAGCCTGCCGCTGGCCGAGACCGCCTCGACCTTTGGCGAAATGATGCTGGTCGACCGGCTGCTGGCCACCGAGACCAGCGAGGACGTGCGCCGCGACCTACTCTTCCGCCAGGTGGACGACGCCTACGCCACCATCCAGCGCCAGAGCTTCTTTGCCCTGTTCGAGCGCCAGGCGCACGAGATGATCCAGAACGGCGCCTCGGTGGACGAAGTGGCGGCGGCCTACATGGAAAATCTCCAGTCGCAGTTTGGCGACGCGGTGGAAATCAGCGACGAGTTCCGCTGGGAGTGGGTGTCAATCCCGCACATCTACCAGGTTCCCTTCTACGTGTACGCGTACGCCTTCGGGCAGCTGCTGGTGTTCTCGCTCTACCAGCAGTACCAGCAGGAGGGCGAATCGTTCAAGCCGCGCTATCTCAAGATCCTCTCCACCGGCGGGTCGGCCGCGCCGGCGCAGGTGCTGGCCGACGCCGGCATCGACATCGCCTCGGAGGCTTTCTGGCAGGGCGGTTTTGACGTGATCGACGGGCTGGTCAAGCGGCTGGAGGAAATCCCCGTCCAGCGTGGATAATCGAACATTTTATCCACATTTATCCACAGTTTTTGCTTAGTTATCCGAACACCCGCGGCGATTGGCGCGGGTGTTCGGGGGTTTTTGGTTACAAGATAAAGTGTATTAGAGGCGAAGCATACCCCCTCCCGCTCCCCCCAAAACGAAGAACAGTTTTGGAGGGAGAGAAAGCAGAAAGTCCTCCCCCAAAAACTGTTCTTCGTTTTGGGGGGAGTTAGAGGGGGGTCGCATGGGCCAAGGAAAGATCATTACCAAGTACGATGCTATCGTCCCCTCAAAACCGCGCGCGGCGATTTGATATATAATGAGGTTATTCAACCACTTCACATCACCTACAGGAGAATTTGCCATGTTCGAAAAAAGCATTGAACTGCTGAACAAAGCCGCGGCGGATGAGCTTTCGGCAGTACACCAGTATATGTATTTCCATTTTCACTGCGAAGACCAGGGGTACAGTAAGCTATCGGGGTTGTTCATTAAGACCGCCATCGAAGAGATGAAACACATCGAGCACGCGGCCGAACGCATTCTCTTCCTGGGCGGCGACGTCAAGATGGTCGCGTCCACGCCGGTGGAGGAAATCAAGGACGTCAAGAAGATGCTGGAAAAGGCCCGCGAAATGGAAACCGGCAGCATCCGCGATTACAACCAGTGGGCCAATGAGTGCGCCGCCAACGCGGATGCCGGCTCGCGCAAGGTATTTGAAGACCTGGTGCTCGACGAAGAACGCCATTACAGCCAGTACGACCTGGAGATCCAGAAGATCGAACGCTACGGCCAGCAATATATGGTGCTGCAGGCTGCTGGCGGCGAAGAAGAAGCCCAAGCCTGATCTGCCATCACTTGTGATACCGGTAGAGACGCGAAGCTTTTGCGTCTCTACCTTTTATTTCTGCCCCGGCAGCCCGGCCGCGGACCGGGCTTCGCGCCGGGCTGCCGGAAAAATTGTGGTATATTCATTACCACACTGAGCAACGCTCATACTCCACGCTCCGGAGCTGCCATGTATTTCTCGATCGAAGGGGTCATCGGTGTTGGCAAAACCACGCTGGCGCGGCTGCTTGCGCCGTCCTTTCAGGCTAACCTGCTGCTGGAAGTGTTTGAAGAAAACCCGTTTTTGAGCGATTTTTATTCCGACCGCGCCCGCTACGCCTTCCAGACGCAGATTTTCTTCCTGCTCAGCCGCTATCACCAGCAGCACAAAGCCGTGACAGACCTGACCGAAGGTGGCAAGAGTCTCATCAGCGACTATACCTTTGAGAAGGACGCGCTGTTTGCCAGCATTAACCTGCAGGGCGACGAGTTGCAGATGTACTATAAGGTGCACGAAGCCCTGGCCGAAAAGATTGCCGCGCCGGACCTGCTGGTGTACCTGCGCGCCAGCACCGACACGCTGATGCAGCGCATCGCCATGCGCGACCGCCCGTACGAGCGCCAGATGGAGCGCGGTTATATCGCCGAGTTGAACCAGGCCTATGACCAGTATTATCAGAACGGCAGCCACGTTTGCCCGGTGCTGACCATCGAAACTGACCAGATGGATTTTGTGCGCAACATGGACGATCTGCGCACGGTCGAAAATCGTATCCGCCAGAGCCTGCAGCTCGCGCCGTTCCAGCCGATGCTGCCGCTCTCCGACAGCCAGTAAACCGCAGCCTGATCCGCGGCCGCGAAGAGGGGTTTCCAATATGCGCATCACACGAGATCAACTGATCCGGCTGGCACGCGAAAATGTGCAGTTTCGACTGCAGCGCGACCGCCGCCTGGTTTGCATCTATCTGACGGGCAGCCTGCTGTTGGATGAGCCCCTGCTGGGCGGCACGGCGGATATCGACCTGGTGTTCGTTCACGACAGCGAGCCGTACGCCAACCGCGAAATCGCGCGGCTGAGCGACGAGGTGCACTTGGATATCGCCCATTTTTCGCAAACGGTATTTCACCAACCGCGGCATCTGCGCGTTTCGCCCTGGATCGGCCCGTACCTGTGCTACAACCCGGTGGTGCTGCACGACAGCCAGCACTGGTTTGAGTTCACCCAGGCCTCAGTGTGCGCGCAGTTCAACGACCCTGAGAACGTCTACCAGCGCGTGGGGCACTTTGCCGCCACCGCGCGGCAGACCTGGATGGATCTGCGCTTCAACAACCTGACCGGCGAGACGCGCCGCGCGCTGGCCTACGTGGAGGCCCTGGAAGACGCGGCCAACGCGGTGGCCAGCTTCAGCGGGCCGCCGCTGACCGAGCGGCGCATGTTGCTGCACTACCCGCAGCGCGCCCGGGCCATCAACCGCCCGGGGCTGGCCGCTGGCCTGGTGGACATGATCATGCCTGAGACGGTGAGCGAAGATGACTGGCACAACTGGCAGGCGGGCTGGAACGCCGCTCTGACCGCTGCCGGCAAGCTGGAAAACGCCCCCGCGCGGCTGCACCCGGCCCGCAAAGCGTATTACACCCGCGGCGCGGGCGCGCTGTGGGGCACCGACCCGGCCTCGGCGGTGTGGCTGATGCTGCGTACCTGGACGCTGGCCGTGCACGCGCTGGATGCCGCCCCCGAGCTGCTCGAGCCGTGGCGCGCCGCGCTGCGCGCGCTGCGCTTGGACGTGGATTCGTTCGAGAGCCGCCTGGATTTGATGGACGCCTACCTGGACAACGTGGAAGAATCGATGGAAGAATTCGCCCAGAAGAACGGGATCGATTCGAACGGATAGGATGATGTTGCTCGCAGACCCCCCTCCCGCTCCCCCTACAAGGCTGCGCCCATCTTCAAAAACCGAAAATGGGCGCAGCCTTGTAGGGGGAGCGGGAGGGGGGTTTTTCTATCGGGTCTATAATTAACCTGTTGTCCATCCACTGATCCTTGCCCGCGAAGAATAGGAGAACCCATGCCTGCCTCTCGACGCAAGTCTTTTAACTATGCCGTTGGCATGTTCGGCACGTCCATCCCGATCAACATGCTCAAGACCTACGCCGCCATTTTCTACATCGACCGGCTGGGTCTCACCACCATCCAATTTGCCACCATTCTGTCAATTTATGCCTTCATCGACGCGCTGGATAACCCCATCTACGGCTTCCTTTCGGACCGCACGCGCACGCGCTGGGGACGCCGCCGCCCGTGGCTGGTGATCGGCACGCTGCTGCTGGTGGTGTTCTTTGCCCTGTTCTACAGCCCGCCGGCCGGCATGGCAGCCAATATGCTGTTCGCCTATGCCGCCATCTTCTACATTCTCACCGGCACGCTCGACTCGGTCATCAACGCCAATTACGGCGCGCTGTTCCCCGAGCTGTTCCGCACCGATTCGGAACGCGCGGCGACCAACGCGCTGCGCCAGGCCTTCCAGTTGGTGGCCATGATCATCAGCATCGCCCTCACCCCGCTGGTGACCTCCGCCATCGGCTACCAGATGACGGCCATCATCTACGGCGTGCTGGGCGGCGCGGTGATCCTGTACATGGCGCTGACCAGCCGTGAGGTGCGGGTGGAAGAGCATGAAGTCAAGCCGCGCCTGTGGGACAGCATCAAGAGCCTGGTCACCAACCGCAAGTTCTGGATCGCCGGGCTGGCCAACGCCTTTTACAGCGCGGCCATGAGCCTGGTGCTGGCCTCGCTGCCGTTCTTTGTCAAATACACGCTGCAAATCCCGGACGCCCAATCCACCATTCTGTTCGCTTCGGTGCTGCTGATCGCCATCGGATGCGTGGCGGTGTGGGCGCGGCTGGTGCGCAAGTTCTCGCTCATCCCGGTGTGGCGCGCGGCGCTGATCTCGCTGGCGATCGCGTTCATCCCGCTGTTTTTTGCCAATTCGCTGGCCACGGCTGTAATCGGCAGCGCGCTGGTGGGTTTCGGGTTTGCCGGCGCCATCACCACCATGGATCTGATCGGCGCGAAGATCATGGACGAGGACACCCGCAAGCACAACGTGCGCCGCGAAGGCATCATCTCCAACGCGCTCGGGTTTATGAACCGGCTGAACGGGCTGTTTACCGCCGCCGCGTTTTTCCTGGTGGCGCGGCTGTTCCAGTTTGAGAGCGGCGCCAACCCCGGCCCCCAACCCGACCAGGCGGCGCGCTTCCTGTTGACCCTGTTCCCGATGATCCTGATGGTGATCAGCTTCACCTTCTCGTGGTTTATCAACTTCAAAGACGAGACCAAAGAAGCGCCCGCCGCGCTGGAAGTTCCATAGAAAGGCTGAACCCATGGCCATTATCCGCATTGACCATACCCCATCCACTACCAAAGTGATGCAGGCGCTCAACATCATCGTGCCCGAGCCGGGCAGGATGGAAGGCACGCCGGTGCGCGATCGCAAGGTGCTGTACCTGCTGCACGGGTTGAGCGACGACGCCACCGCCTGGCAGCGCTACACCTCGATCGAGACCGTGGCGCTGGAGTACGGTCTGGTGGTGGTGATGCCTTCGGTAGGGCGTAGCTTCTATAACGACCTGCCTAACGGGCAGAAGTATTTCCAGTACGTGGCCCACGAACTGCCGCAGTACCTGGAAGACGTGTTCGGCCTCAAACCGAAGCGCGAGAACACCTTCCTGGCCGGGATATCGATGGGCGGCTACGGCGCGTTCAAGCTGGCCTTCGCCCAGCCTGAACGCTTCGCGGCCGTGGCCAGCCTGTCGGGGGTGGTGTCGCTCAAGTTTATCGAGATGTACCCCAACGACCCGCGCTTCTTCGAGTTCGCCTACATGTTCGGCGATCTGAACAAACTCTCGGGCGGCCCGCATGACCCGCTCGTATGGTACCGCAAGGGGGCGGAAGACCCGTCGCGGCTGCCGCGGCTGTTCATGTCCTGCGGCCGGCAGGATGACCTGTACCCGGTGAACGTGATGGTGCACAATACATTCCAGCAGTTGGGCATTCCGGTGGATTACTACGAGGAAGACGCGCGCCACGACTGGTTCTTCTGGGACGTACAGTTTCGCCGCTTCCTGACCGCTGTGCTGGGCCCGATGCCCGTGCGGGTGGATGAGGAAGAAGCCTGATGCAGGACAATCAAACGCTGGAATTCACCATCGAGCCGGAACAGCAGGGGCAGTACCTGCTGTTCCCGTTCGAGATGCCCGAAGGCGTGGAACGGCTGGATCTGCGCTACCGCTACGAGCGCCACCGCGAAAGCCCGGCCAGCGCCGGGGCAGCGGTCTTCACCGCGCGCGAGGAAATCAACATCATCGACCTGGGGCTGATCGCCCCAGACGGCGCGCAGGTGGGCGCTTCCGGCTCGGATAAGACCGAGATCACGGTCAGCGAGACGGACGCCACGCCCGGTTACCGGCCGGCCGCGCTGGCGCCGGGGCGCTGGCATATTCTCGCCGGGGCCTACAAGGTGGCGGCGGAAGGCGCGCGCGTGACCTACGAACTGGCCTTCACCTTCAAACAGCCTCGCTGGCTGAAAGGCGACCTGCATACCCACACCCTGGCCTCCGACGGCGTGCTCACCGCCGAAGAACTGGCCTGGCGCGCGCTGCGCCACGGGCTGGACTTTTTGGCCATCACCGATCACAACCAGATGGTTTCCGCGGCCGAACTGCCGCGCGTGCCGGGGGTTACGCTCATCCCCGGCGTGGAGTGGACGCACTACCAGGGCCACGCCAACTTCCTGGGCGCCGACCGGCCGTATGACGGTTCGTTCGCGGCCAACACGCCGGAAGAAATCCGCCAGCGCTTCGTTTCGGCGCGCGAGCGCGGCGCGCTGATCGTGGTCAACCACCCGTATGAGGACTGCTGCCAGTTCGTCATCGACCGCGATTCGATCCCGTTCGACTGCCTGGAAGTGTGGAATGGCCCGATGCGCATGTCGAACCTGCAGGCGCTGGGGCTGTGGCAGAGCCTGCTGGCGGCGGGGCATAAGATACCCGTGCTGGGCGGCAGCGACTACCACCGCGACACACCGTTCATCTTCCCCGGTGGGCCGACCACCTGCGTCTACGCCCGTTCGGCCGCGGCCAGCGACATTCTGGCGGCGCTCAAGGCCGGGCACGCCTACATCACCTTTGCGCCCAACGGCCCGTGGGTCGACCTGCGCGCGGGCGAGGCGATGATGGGCGACACCATCGCCTGGACGCCGGGCGCGGCGGTCAGCGTGCGCGCCGGCGGGCTGCTGGCCGGTGACGTGGTGCGGCTGGTGACGGCCGGAAGCAATGAAGTCATTGCTGAATCGCCGGCGGCGGGCGATCTGAGCGCGGAAGTGCCGGTCAGCGCGCCCGGCTTCGCGCGCGTGGAGATCTGGCGCTCGTTCCTGCCCGGCGTCCCCATGCTGCCGGCGGTGATTACAAATCCGGTGTATTTTATGACATAGCCCTCACGCACAGCGTACCCCTGCGGGGCACCCCAACCCCTCTCCCAGAGGGAGAGGGAGATTCAACTTTGCTGTGCGTGAGGGTGGTGTTTTTTACAGAAAAAACATACCGTACCCGTGGCATGGGTGATTTCCCTATCATTTGCCCCAATCTGTGGATAAAACGTGGATAACTGTGGATAACTTATGCGAAATGGGGATAATTGTGGATAACTTGGGAAAAACCCCCATGATGCACGAATTCGCGTACCCCCATATATGGGGGTACGCAATGGCGCGCTCCTAGATGTGTTTCAGACCCAAAACTGCCAGAAAACGCCTGTGGATAACCGCCGGCGCTGCGGCAGTTATCCACAGGGCGGTGGGGATAGAATCGGCGGCGGATTCTCCACGGCTGGGGCGTGGCGCTGTCTGTGACCGGCACATGTGGGGGACGGTGGGCCAAAATACCCTTTCTGTCCACATATCCACAGACTCTACTAAGACTACGACTCTTTAAATCCTTTTGAATAAAAAGTGTGTGGATAATGGGCGCGCCGGACAGGCAAGGTATAATAACCCTTGAACACACCCCCACCCCCGGAGAGCGCATGGAAGAGAAACCGGTTGTCATTGTTCTGCACGGAGATGACACGTTCGCGATGCAGCAGTACGTGAACACGCTCTACGCGCGCATGGGCGACCCGGGCATCGCCGACCTCAATACCACGCGGCTGGACGGGCGCTCCGCCAGCGACGAAGATCTGCGCACCGCCGCCACCAGCATCCCGTTCCTGGCCGAGCGCCGCCTGGTGGTGCTGGCCAACCCCAAGGCGCGCATGGGCAACGCCGCCGCCAGCAAGCGCTTCCTGGCGCTGCTGGACATGCTCCCGCCCACCACCGCGCTGGTGCTGGTGCAGGAAGATGAGCAGCGCTGGGACCGTGGAGCGCGCCAGATGGCGTGGAGCGAGCTTCCCGAAACGCACGTGCTGATGCAGTGGGTGCAGCAGGCCGGCAAGCGCGCCCTGGTGCGGCCTTTTGCGCTGCCACGCGCGGCTGAGATGCCGGGTTGGATCATCAAGCGCGCCAAAGAGCACGGCGGCGCGTTCACGCCCCAGGCAGCCCAGGCGCTGGCTAACCTGGTGGGCAGCGACACTCAGGTGGCGTCGCAGGAGATCGAGAAGCTGCTGCTGTATGTGGACCGCGCCCGGGCGGTGGAAGAAGAAGACGTGGCCGAGTGCACCGCCGATATTACCACGGTGAACGTGTTCGATATGATCGACGCGCTGGCCGGCGGCGAGACCTCGCTGGCGCTGCGGCTGCTGGCCGGGCTGATGGAAGACAAGGAGCCGATGATGCTATTCGGCGCGGTGGTCAGCCATTTCCGCGGGCTGCTCCTGGCACGCGAAGCGCTGTCCGAGGGCGGCGGCACGGCCCAGGTGATGAAGCTGCTGCCGCGCCGCCCGCAGAAGGTGGTGGAGAAGATGTGCGCCCAGGCCATGCGCTTCGGTCTGCCCGACCTGGAAGACGTATACCGCCGGCTGGACCGCATGGATCACGATATGAAGACCGGCGCCATCGCCCCCGACCTGGCCTTGCAATTATTCGTGGCCGAGGTCTCGGGCGGGTAATGGCGGCGCAGGCGGAACGCAGCCACGCATTCATCCAACGTTGGAATATCGCTACCAAAACAAAATTTTTCAGCGGGAAGAGTATCGAAAAATGGAAACCCAGCTTCACACAAGACGCATTCTGATTTTTCTTGCGCTGGTCATGGGCAGTTCCTGGGCGATCGCCCTGGTCGTTTACGCCTCCAGCATGATGAAAACCAACCCGGCCATGGCGATGAGCGTGGCCAACTATGCCATCATCCTGACCCCCGCGCTGGCAAATATTCTCACACGCCTGGTCACCAAAGAGGGCTGGCGGGACCTGTGGCTGCGGCCCAACTTCCGGCGCGGCTGGCGGTTTTACCTGGCGGCCTGGCTGCTGCCGCTCCTGGCCGTGATTGTGGGCGCGGCGGTCTATTACCTGCTCTTTCCCCAGTCGTTTGACCCCAGCCTGGCCCCGGTCACAGCGCTGTTCGCGAGCATGACCGGTGCGGAGAGCACAAACCCCTGGCCGGTCTTCCTGGGGCTCATTCTGCAAAGCGCATTTCTCGCGGTGCCGATCAATACGCTGGCCTCCATGGGCGAGGAGTTCGGCTGGCGCGCCTATTTGCTGCAAAAATGGATGGGGCGTTTCGGCGGCGGAGCGCGCAAAGCTTCGCTGCTGGTCGGTCTGGTGTGGGGCGTGTGGCACTGGCCGTTGTTCTTGCTCTCGATGCAGATCGACCCCAGCATGCCGCTGCTGTACCTGCTGGTATATCCCTTGAGTACCTGCGCGATGAGCGTGCTGTTGTGCTGGGTGACGCTGCGCAGCGGCAGCGTGTGGCCGGCGGCGGTGGGTCATGGCGCCATCAACGCTTTTTCCGGCCTGGTGGTGATGACGATGCGCGGCCCGGGCAATATGCTGCTCGGCCCCATGACCGGAAGCCTGATCGGTAGCGCGGGCTTTTTCGTCCTGGCGCTGGCGCTGCTTGCCAACCGCAGAGCCTTCGCCGTGGATACCGGCGCGCAAATGGAAACCCAACAGGCGGCCGTAGGAGCGTAAACGCTGGCGCTGCCGGCAGTGAAGAGGATAGCAACCAACAGCCCGGGGCAATAAACGCCCCGGGCTGTTGGTTGACTTCTCTTAGTATCCCAACACTTCTTTACGTTTTTCGCCCCATGTGATGGCGTCGGCGATGCACTGTTCCACGCTCATCTCCGGCTGCCAGCCGAGCAGGGTGCGGGCTTTGTCGTTGTTGGCGTAGGCGCCGGCCACATCGCCCGGGCGGGCGGGCATGTCCTGCTTGGGGATTTCACGGCCGAGCACGTTTTCGAACGCGTTGACCAACTCGCGCACGGTCACGCCGTTGCCGCTGCCCAGGTTGATCACCAGGTAGTGCTGGTCGGGGTTTCCGGTGCGCTCGAAGGCCTGGTCGAAACCCGTCAGCGCCATCACATGCGCGCGCGCCAGGTCCCACACGTGGATGTAATCGCGGATGCCCGTGCCGTCACGGGTGGGCCAGGTGGTGCCGGTGACGTGGAACTCGGGGATGCGCCCCATGGCCACCTCGACCATGCGGCCCACCACCAGGCTGGGTTCTTTGGTCGGCAGGCCGGTGCGCATTTGCGGGTCGGCGCCGATGGGGTTGAAGTAGCGCAGGGCGATGCCGCGCATATCGTAGGCGTCGCAGAAGTCTTTGAGCACCATTTCCATCATGTACTTGGTGCGCGCGTAGGGGCTGAGCGGGTTGAGCGGCGCGTCCTCGCGCACCATGTAGCCATTCGTGGGCGTGGCGTAGACCGAGGCTGAGGAACTGAACACCACGCGCGGGTAGCCCAGCTCGTGCAGGGTGTGGAACATCTCCACCGACTTGCTCACGTTCTCGCGGTAGTACTCGTAGGGCATGGCGGTCGATTCGGGCACGATAATCAGCGCGGCGCAGTGCACCGTGGCCTGAATATCGGGGTGCTCGCGGAAGATCTGCTCCAGCCCGGCCCGGTCGCCGATGTCCATTTTGTAGAAGATGCGCCCGCGGGTAAACTCTTCGCGGCCGCGCACCAGCGAATCCAGGATGATGGGGGTGTGTCCCGCGTCGATCAGCGCAGACGCGATGGTGCTGCCAATGTACCCGGCGCCGCCGGTGATGAGGTATTTCATGCTTGCTCTCTCCTTGATTGTTGATTTTGTAGAGGCGGACCCACGTGTCCGCCCGCTGGGATGATTACCCCTTATTGTTCATGTAGGGATAAAACCCTATTACACCAGAGATTGTTTCTACCTACTTGGACGGTTTTTTATTCCCTTGCCAGTAGGGGCGGACACGTGGGTCCGCCCCTACGAGAAGTTCTTGTGCGTACCGTAGAACACGACGCTCCTTAGCGCTTACCACTTCGCGTTATGTTCCTCTGCGAAGCCGGTCAGACTGTCGATGGTGATCTTCTCGCCGTCGTCGGCGGTAACGCTGCCGGAGTAACGCCCGAACATCTGGTGCACTTCGCTGCCCAGCACCAGCATGTCGGTTTTGGCCACGCGCTCGAGGAAGGGGGTGAAGGTCAGGTCCAGCCGGCCGTCGTCGGAGCACATGCGCCACGGGCGGCGGAAGTCGCGGTTGGAATAATCGAAATCGACCTTGCCCAGCTTGTGGATGCGCCCGTCGAGGATGAGTGCGTTTTCGGTGGCCTTCGAGGTATCGCCAAAGCCGAAGCCCAGGTTGAGCCCCACCGTGCGCCCGCCCGGCAGGAAACCGGATGCGCTGGCCCACACCCAGAAGGAGCGGTACTCCCACACCCCGCGGCCCCAATCCAGCCCGCCCAGCGCCTGGGCCGGGTCGATGGCGAAGCGCTCGCCGCCCCACTGCGCCCAGCCCTCGGCCGGCATGCAGTTGATCTTGCGGTTGTAGTAGAAGCGTTTGCCGCGGATGGGGATGACGATGTTCATCGATTCATGGCCGGGCAGCTCTTCGAACTGCACCTGCGCCGAGAGACCCTTGCCGTGGAAGCTTGGCCAATCGACCCACAGCGAGCGCGCCCCGCCGTGCGCTTCGAATTTCATGCGCACGCGGCCGTTGTCGAACCAGCTCAGCCCGCTCTGGCTGCCGCGCGGCAGGTGTACCCCGCGCGCCAGCGGTATGCTGAGCGTCTCCTCCTCGTACAGCCCCGAGGCAAAATCGATGGCGTAGGCGAACACCTGCCCCAGGTAACCAATATCGGCCAGGGTGAAGGAGAAGAAGTGGGTGGGAGTGGTGATGGAATAGTAATCCCAAATTTTGATGCGGAATTTCTGCCAGAAACGGAAGGCGCGGTAGAAACGCGCGTCTTCCAGGTTGGCGTCCAGCAGCGGCTGCGGCGACCAGCCCACATCGGCCAGCGTGCCGTCTGGATTGAGTAACGAGCCTTTCCCGCGCAATCCCTGCTGCGGTGTAGTCATGTTTCCCCTCCCTGGTTCTCTACTGCGATCTTGGAGTGATTTTATCATCGAACGGGTTCGCAGGGGGAAAGAGCGTTATCACGAATGAAAGAAACGTAGGTTGGGTTGAGCCCAAGGGGACTTACCCTTGAATCTTGCAGGCGGGCGAAACCCAACGCTTTTTGATACAATCGTGAAAAGCGTTGGGTTTCGCCCACAAAATGAGTTACGGTAGTGTCCCTTTGGGCTCAACCCAACCTGCAAATTTCTATCATATGCTCTATTCGTGCCATTCGTGGAAATTCGGCTTTCATTCGTGATAACCCTCTTTCCCCGACTTCGGACGTTACAAATGGTTCACCGGATTCCCAATGTGATGTATACTCATCACATCACTACAAAACCCATATCTGGAGAGGGCTGCAATCCATGAAGGCATCTGTTTCCCAACAACAACTTGCGCACGGGTTAAGCACGGTTTCGCGGGCAGTTTCCCCGCGCAGCACCCTGCCGGTCCTGTCCAACATTTTGCTGGCCACGGATGAAGGCCGCCTGCGGCTCTCGGCCACCAACCTCGAACTGGGAATCTCGTGCTGGATTGGCGCCCAGATCCACGAAGAAGGCTCGATCACCATCCCCGCCCGCACGCTGACTGACCTGATCTCCACCCTGCCCAACGACACCGTCACGCTGGCGCTCAACACCCGCACGCAGACGCTTAACGTGGTGTGCGGCGGCTCCAACACCGATATCAAAGGCATCGACGCGCAGGAGTTCCCGCCGATGCCCGTGCCCGACCTGGAAGAGGGCGTGGACCTCAACGTCACCAACTTCAAGGAGATGATCCAGCAGGTGGTGTTTGCCGCCTCGGATGACGACGCCCGCCCGGTGCTGCAGGGCGTGATGATGACCGTCTCGGGCAGCGAAGTGACCATGGCCGCCACCGATGGCTTCCGCATCTCAGTGCGGCGCGCCGCGCTCACCAGCCCGGCCGCGCGGCCGATGAGCGCCATCATCCCGGCGCGCGCGCTGGCCGAACTGGCGCGCATCGCCTCAGACGGCGAGGAATCGCTGGCCATGGTGATCCCGCCGGGGCGCGGGCAGGTGCTGTTCCACATGCGCGACGCCGAGCTGGTGTCGCAATTGATCGAGGGCAACTTCCCGGATTACAAAGTCATCATCCCGCGCACATTCAAGACGCGCACCATCATCTCCACGCCGCTGCTGCGCAACGCCTGCCGCCAGGCGGAGATCATCGCGCGCGAGAGCAATAACGTGGTGCGCATGGAAATCCAGCCGCGCGGCGACATGCCCGGCCTGGTGACGATCAAGGCCACCTCGGATGAAAAAGGCAAGTCGGAAGTGCAGGTCGATGCCACCATCGAAGGCCCGGCGCTGGTGATCGCCTTCAACGTCAAATACCTGCGCGAGGTGCTCGAAGTGGTGCGCACGCCCAACGTGGCCCTGGAGACCAACGCCCACAACACCCCCGGGCTGATCCGCCAGGTGGGCGAAGAGGCGTTCCAGCACGTGATCATGCCGATGCACCTGACATAACATGGCCTTTTCACCCGGGTCGTCCAATAAGCTGCTGAACATTTACCTGGCGATGGGGCAGTACCCCATCCTCAGCAGCCGCATACGCGCGCGCATGCGCACCGAGCTGTTCCAGCGCGGCATCATCCAGCCGCAGGAACTTGAAAACGAAGTGCGCACCCGGGCGATCCAATCGCAGGAGCGTGAAGGCCTCTCGCGTCCGCTGGAAACCGAGCCCGAGCAGGTGTGGGAGCAGCGCGTCAGCATCCTGCGCGACCGGCTGACCGACCTGTATTTCAGCCAGCATCTTTCCTTCGGCCTGTTCGAAAGTATCGTGCGCGATATCCTGTCGGAACGCGGCGTGACCACCCGTGACCATATTCTCTCGCTCAACCTGGAACTCGCCCCGCAAGACATGGTATTCGAGCAGGCGATGATGATCGAGAACATGCCGCCCGCCGAGCGCGGCAAACTGGAAGCGCGCCTGCAGGAAGCCAAAGTGGTGCTGATCCGCTCGATGATCAGCGACCAGTTGCGCTACATCAACGTGGCCAAAGACTGGTTCACCATCTCCGACCTGAACCACATTCGCCAGCGCAAGATCGGCGCCGGCAAAATCGGCGGTAAGGCGGCCGGCATGCTGCTGGCCGCGCGCATCCTGTCGGATCTGACCGAAGGGCCGATGCGGGTCAGCCTGCACACCCCCGATTCGTACTTTATCGGCTCCGACGAGATGTACACCTTTATGAATATCAACAACCTGGTGCACTGGAACGATCAGAAGTACAAGTCTGAAGACGAAATGCGTGAGGAGTTCCCGCAGATCGAGCAGGATTTCCTGGCCGGCGCTTTTTCCCCGGATTTGCTCCAGCACCTGCAGACGCTGCTGTCCAACGTCGGCTCGCAGCCGTTGATCGTGCGCTCGTCCAGCCTGCTGGAAGATAACTTTGGCACCTCCTTCGCGGGCAAGTACGACAGCATCTTCCTGCCCAACCAGAGCGACCCGCACCAGAACCTGATCGACCTGACCCGCGCCATCGCCAGCATTTATGCCTCCACGCTCAACCCCTCGGCGCTGTTATACCGGCGCAGCCGCGGGTTGCAGGATTACGACGAGCGCATGGCGCTGCTGATCCAGATCGTCCGCGGCGAGCGCTTTGGGCAGTATTTCCTGCCGCACGCGGCCGGCGTGGCCTTCAGCCGCAACCTGTACCGTTGGGCGCCGCAGATCCGCCGCGAAGATGGTTTTGTGCGCATGGTGTGGGGGCTGGGCACGCGCGCCGTTGACCGGGTGGGCAACGACTACCCGCGGCTGGTGGCGCTCAGCCACCCGCTGCTGCGCCCCAACACCGACCCCAAGTTGATCCAGCGCTACTCGCAGCAGTACGTCGATCTGATTGACCTGAAAGACAATACCTTCAAGACCATGCCGGTAAGCGAGGTCTTGAGCACGCATTATGATCCACTGCGCTTTGTAGCCCAGGTGTACGAACCCGAAGGCTACTTCTCCTCGCTGACCAGCAACCTGTATAACACCGACGGCAAGCTGGTGATCACCTTCGAGGAATTGCTGCGCCGCACTTCGTTCGCCGACACCATGCGCGAGATGCTGCAGTTGCTGGAACGAAGCTACCGCGCGCCGGTGGATATGGAGTTTACGCTGCATATGGCCCCCGGCACCGATAGCCGCGGCAAGCCCAACATCCGCATCGATATTCTCCAGTGCCGCCCGCAAAGCCACCTGATGGACTCAGAACAGGTGCCGCTGCCCACCAACCTGCCGCGCGAGCGGGCCGTCTTCTCCACCACCTTTATGGTTCCGCAGGGCTGCATCGATGATGTGGAGTGGGTCATTTACGTGCCGTACGAGGGCTATTTCAGGCTGCAAGACAATAACAGCCGCGTGGCCCTGGCGCGCACGATTGGCAAGCTCAACGCGGCGCTGCGCGGCAAAAACTTCATCTGCGTGGGGCCGGGGCGCTGGGGCAGCTCCAACGCTGACCTGGGCGTGCCGGTGGTGTATGGCGATATCTACAACGCGCGCGCGCTGGTGGAAGTGACTGGGCAGGGCGTTGGTACCGGGCTGGTGCCCGAGCCGTCGCTGGGCACGCACTTCTTCCAGGATCTGCTGGAAGCGCAAATTTACCCGCTGGCGCTGTACCTGGAAGACCCGGGCACCGTGTTCCAGCGCAGTTTCTTCTACGATACGCCCAGCCACCTGGAAAAGATGCTTCCCGAAAGCGCGAATATGAAAGACGTGCTGCGCTTGATCCGCGTACGCGATTACGCGCGCGACAAGCGCCTGAAGGTGATCATGAACGAAGAGCGCAGCACCGCCATCGCGTTTTTGGAGGATGCAGCCAAGCAGGGTTAACGCAGCGCGATTTCGGTACGATTCACCGGAAAGATAGAACCGCAAAGAACGTAAAGAGCGCAAAGAAAACCTGAAATGTTTTCTTTGCGCTCTTTACGTTCTTTGCGGTTCGTTGGCTCATCCTGTAGATAATGCATAAACTCCTCGTCATCTATCGCCCACCGCATAAACTCGAATCTTGCACGAGAATTTTGGGCTATACTTAGTGCAACTGCGCTGCGCGGGGAAAAGCGATGCGCGCAGCAGAATAAAGGAGTCAAATGCTGAGCAAAACCTTACCGCAATCTCCCGCGGAACTGCTGCGTTGGGAGTGGAATGATTTCGAGCCATTAAGCCAGGAGCTGAACGAGCGGCGGTTGACCACCGAGAATATCGAAATCTGGTTGAGCGACTGGTCCGCGCTGGAAGATGCCATCGCGGAGAAGTTCAACCGCCTGTATTACCTGAACTCGGCCAACACGGCCGACGAGGGCGCGCAGAAGGCCTACGAAGACTTTCTCAACAACTTCATGCCGGCCTGGCTGGAGGCCGAAAACCGGCTGCAGAAGCAGCTTCTGGATAGCGGTTTAGAGGTACCCGGCCTGGAAGTGCAGATGCAGGCCATCCGTACCCAAACCGAGCTTTTCCGGGAGGAAAACCTGACGCTGCTGGCCGAAGAGGCCACGCTTTCGGCCGAATACGACCGCATTTTGGGCGCGCAGACCGTGGATTGGAATGGCGAGGAATTGACCATCCCGCAGCTCGGCCCGCTGATGCAGTCGCCGGACCGCGACGAGCGCGAGCGCGCCTGGCGCGCCGGGGCGGAACGTCAGTTGGCCGACCGCGACGCGATCAACGCGCTGTGGCAGAAGTTGCTGGCGGTGCGCCGCAAGATCGCCGAAAACGCCGGGTTCCCCGATTACCGCGCGTTCCGCTGGCTGGACCTGCGCCGCTTCGATTACACTCCCGAAGATAACATGCGATTCCTCGACGCGATCGAAAGCGTGGTGGTACCCGTGGCCGAGCGCATCTACGAGCGCCGGCGCGCCCGGCTGGGCGTGGAGCGCCTGCGCCCGTGGGATCTGGACGTCGATCCGCTGGAGCGGCCTGCCTTGCGCCCGTTTGAGAGCATCGACGAACTGATCACCAAATCCCGCGCGGTGTTTGACGCGGTTCACCCCGACCTGGGCGAATATTTCGGAACCATGGTCAAGGAGAACCTGCTCGACCTGGAAAACCGCAAAAACAAAGGCCCCGGCGCGTACTGCACCGAGTTCCCGGTGATGCAGCGCCCGTTCATCTTCGCCAATTCGGTCGGCCTGCACGAGGATCTGCAGACCATCCTGCATGAGACCGGGCATGCGTTCCACGTGTTCGAATCGGCCAACCTGCCATACAACATGCAGCGCCAGCCGGGCAGCGAGATCGCCGAGGTGGCTTCGATGGCGATGGAATTGCTGGCCGGCCGTTTCCTCGATATCGAACCCAACGGTTTCTACTCCACCGCCGACGCCAACCGCGCGCGGGTACAGCACCTGGAGAGCAGCCTGCTGTTCTGGCCCTATATGGCCGTGGTCGACGGTTTCCAGCACTGGGTGTATCTCAACCCGGAGGATGCCAATGACCCGGCCAAATGCGACGCCGCCTGGGCCGACCTGTGGGGGCGTTTTATGCGCGGCGTGGATTGGGGCGGCCTGGAGCAAGAAATGGTCACCGGGTGGCACCGCAAGCTGCACATCCACACCGTGCCGTTCTACTATCTGGAATATGGGCTGGCGCAGTTGGGAGCGGCGCAGGTGTGGCTGCGCTCGATGAAAGACCCGGCCGGGGCGGTGAACGCATACCGCCGCGCGCTGGCGCTGGGCTCCACCCGCCCGCTGCCGCAGTTGTACGAGGCGGCCGGCGCGCGCCTGGCGTTCGATGCGGAGACACTGCAGGAAGCCGTTACCGCCATGGAGAACATGATCAACCACCTGGACACGGAGACGTAGTTTGGCGGGCGAGAACGACGGGCTGATCTACAGCGGCAACGCGGCAGTGGAGGGCGCGCTGGATGGCCGGCGCGGCTGGTTTCTTGGCCACTTCCGGGCTCCGGACACCGGCCTGCCGCACAGCCGCGAGGTCGAGATCAAATGGGGCACGCATTACCAGGGCGAGGAAAAGACCCTGCTGGCCGCCAACCAGTCCGCCACCACCCTGTCGGTGCTGGTGAGCGGCGCGTTCCGGGTGTGGTTTCCGCAGTACGAACGCGAAATCATCCTGGCCGAGCCGGGGGACTACGTGGTGTTTGCGCCGGGGGTGGCGCATACCTGGCGCGCGATGGAAGATACGGTCATCATCAGCGTGCGCTGGCCGTCGCTGCCGGAGGACCAGCAGCCGGTGGAAGAAACGAACCCATAGACAAAACGTTAATACAACTGCGCAGCAATATTCAACAAACAATGAGGGGACAGGAAAGAGAATATGACCAGACAGACGCTCAAGATCGCAATACCCATGGCCGGGCTGGGAACGCGCCTGCGCCCGCACACCTGGAGCAAGCCCAAGGCTCTGCTCCAACTGGCGGGGAAAACCGTGCTGGACCACGTGCTCAACCAGTTTAACAGCCTGCCGGATAATTTCGACGTGGAGTACGTGTTCATCGTCGGCCCGTACCAGCTCGAGCAGGTGAAGTCGTTCATGGAGCAGGAATACCCGGACAAGAAAACCAATTATCCGGTGCAGGAGGTGATGCGCGGGCAGTCGCATGCGCTGTGGCAGGCGCGCGAGTATCTGACCGGCCCGATGCTGATGGTGTTCGCCGACACCCTGGTGGACGCCGACTTTTCGAACCTGAACAACCTGGGCAACCAGGCCGTGGCATGGGTGAAAGAAGTGCCCGATCCGCGCCGTTTCGGCGTGGCGATCGTTGGAGAGCAGGGCAAAGTTTTCAAGCTGGTGGAAAAACCGTCCAGCATGGACAACCGCATGGCGGTAGTGGGCTTCTACTACTTCCCCAGCGCCGAAGACCTGTTCTCCGCCATCCAGGAGCAGATGGACCGCAACGTTCAGCTCAAAAACGAGTACTTCCTGGCCGACGCGGTCAACATTATGCTCGATCGCG
>CALDSL010000487.1 GCA_937920255.1 uncultured Anaerolineaceae bacterium
TGGAGGTGTGGTTGAGCACCAGGTCGATGATCACGCGGATGCCGCGCTCGTGGGCTGCATCCAGAAAAGCCTGGAAATCCTCCAACGTGCCATATTCGGGATTGATCGCGGTGTAGTCGGTTACATCGTAACCATGATACGACGGCGACGGTTGGATGGGCATCAGCCAGATACCGGTGATCCCCAAGTCGCTGGTCGTGTCCGGGTCGCCGTCGTTGAGATAATCCAGCTTTTGGGTCAAACCGTTAAAGTCGCCGATGCCGTCGCCGTCGCTGTCGGCAAAGCTGCGCACGAAGACCTCATAAAAGACAGCGTCATTCCACCAGGGAAGTTCCTGCGCGTCGAGGTTGATGCTCCCGGGAGGCAGCGTCGGCGCGAGCGTTGGAGATTGGGTCGCGGTGGCGACGCTCTGCGGCATTGTCGCAACGGCGGTCGGCTGCGGCGCGGCGGTCGGGCTGGCAGTTGAACGGCCAGTGCACGCCGGCAGCAGCAGCGAAAAGGCAACCAGCAGAACAATAAAACCCCGTGATATCCATGAGGCACGTTTCAGCACAAATACTCCTTTAAATTCATAAATCAAGATGGGAAGCGCCGTGGATCGCTGGCGCTTCCCATACGATTTCAGCCAATGCGAATGGCGGCTCGCGTCGCCAATCAAAACAGCGGAACGCCTCTATCCCTTGACGCCGCCTACCGTCAGGCCGCCCACCAGATAGCGCTGCAGCGCGAAGAACAGGACGATGATGGGAATGCTCATCAGGATCGACATGGCTGAGAATTCCGACCACGGCGTGGCGTACTGGCCCTGCATCGAGCGCAGCGCCATGGCCAGCGTAAAGCGGCTTGGGTCTTCCAACAGCGTCCAGGCAAACACAAACTCGGTCCAACCAGTCATAAAGCTGAAGAGGACGGTGATGGCCATGGCCGGCACCGACAGGGGCAGGATGACGCGGAAGAAGGTGGTGGTGACGCTGGCGCCATCAATCCAGGCCGCTTCTTCCAGCTCTTTCGGCACGGTGTCGAAATAGCCCTTGAGATTCCAGATGGAGAAGGGCAGCGTGCCCGCACCATAGGCCAGCATCAGGCCAATCAGGGTTGTGCGCAGGGTCTCGTCGCCGATGCGCACCGAGTTGAGCAGCACGAAGATTGGCGCAATGGTGGCCGTGGCCGGCAGCATGAGGAGCACAATGAATCCCAGCATACCTGCCTGGCGGCCGACGAAGCGGAAGCGCGAGAAGGCGTACGCCGCTGACGCGCCCAGCAGCACCGCGATCAGGCTGGTACCCAACGCGACCAGCAGGCTGTTCTTCAGCAGACTGCCAAAGGTCATGCAGCTGGCCACATTGCTCGGGTCGGAACACAGCAGCCCAAACGGCTCGATCAGCACGCGCCGGAAGGCATCCAATGACGCTCCGGGGGGGATGAGGGTCAGGGTCAACGGCTTGTCGATGTTGCGCGGGTCCAGCGCCATGGAGAAGATCCACAGGATCGGGAACAATACAATGGCGGTCACCGTCAGCAAGAAAATCTGCAGGCCGACCTGACGCCAGATGCGTTTTCCGCGTGCATTAGGCATTGTAGGCCTCCGTCGCCCGGGTTACCCGGTTGTTGATCATGGTGATGACGAACAAGATGATAAACACGATCAGGCTGAAGGCAGCCGCCACGCCGTACATGCGCTGGTTATACACCAGCTTAAACGCCTGCGTGACCAGAATCTCGGTTCGCCCGAACGGTCTACCCTCGGTGATGAAATAGATGACGTTGAAGTTATTAAACGTCCAAATCGTGCCGAGCATGATCGCCGGAACCATCGCCGGGCGGATCATGGGTACGGTCACATTCCAGAACTTCTGCCAGGCGCTGGCGCCGTCCATCGACGCGGCCTCATACATCTCCGTCGGGATGGACTGCAGCGCGCCAGTGGCCACCACGGTCATAAACGGCCAGCCAAGCCAGACGTTGGCCATCAGCACGGCGTAAAACGCCAGCGGCAGGAATGATAGCAGCCCGCCGATGGGGGTCTCGGTGCCGGTCAGCCAGCGCGTGTTGGTCGCAAATGAGGTTCCAAAGGTCTGGTTAATGATCCCCAGAAGCTGATTGATCGCACCAAAGCGGTCGTCGAACATATTGCGCCAGGTGAGCGCGGCGATATAGCCCGGGATGGCCCAGGGAAGCACAAAGATCGAACGGTAGAAACGCCGGCCGATCAGATTCTTCTCATTGAGCGCCAGGGCGATCAGTACACCTAACACCACATGAAAGATGACGTTTACTACCGTCCAGGTGATGTTGAAGGTCAGAATGCGCAGGAAGTCAAAATTCTCGAGCGCCAGACCTCCGGTGATAATGCGGATATAGTTTTGAAGCCCCACCCAATTGGGGGCAAATCGTTCCCAGGTTTCCGGGTTAAAGACGTTAAAGCGCAGATTGCGGATCCGGAAATCCGTGAACGACATCCACACCTGAAAGATCTGTGGAAAGAACGAGATAATCGCCATCAAGATGGCGGATGGGGCGATATACAGCCAGGCAATCCGCGACTGCTTGATCAGTTCTTTCAGGTTGGTTGAACGTGCAGGAGCTTTCTCGCGTTGCAATATTGGCTGAGGTGTCGGAGTTGCTGCCATAATCCGATCTCCTTTCAAAACGATCTATCAATACCAGGGCTGAGAATCAATACCAACGTTCTTCAATTGTAGCAGTTCTTCAAACGGGGTTCTTGGAAAAACGCAGGTGGAATTTGTCGTTCCACCTGCGTTTTTTGCTTTACGTACGTACTAAGCCATCTTGACGGATCAAGATGAATTAGTTGGAGCCAGCGCGGATGTCAGCAACTTTCTGCACTACCAGGTCATACGCAGCCTGCAATTCGGTGGCGGCGTCCTTGTTGTCGGTGATGACGGCCAGCAGCGCGTTGTTCATGGGATCCCAGTAAGCATTCATTTCGGGGATCACCGGGAAGGCGGTGCCGAGGGCCAGAGCTTCGCTCGCCTGCATCATCAGCGGGTCGGAGATTTCAACACCGCTCACCGCGGGGATGTGGGCAGCCTTGGTCGGGTCGGCCAGCAGGGTCTGAGCTTCCTGCGAGAGGAAGAACTCGATGAAGGCGGCGCTGGCTTCCATATCTTCGTCCATGGCGTTGGCGCTCAGGTAGATGTTCTCGGTCTGGGTGTAGCCAGACAGGGGGGCAAACCAGGGATCGATCGCCAGGTTCTCGGCGCCGATGGCCTCAGACAGGGCAGCCATGTTCCAGGTGCCGTCAACAATCCAGCCAGCGTTGCCGGTCTTGAACAGGTTGACATCATTGTCGTTGTTGTTTTCCATCGGGATGCCGGCATCCTTGATCTTGGCCAGGGTGTTGACCCATTCGACGCCCATTTCATTATTGAAAGCAGGATCGCCGTTGTCTTCCATCAACTTGCCACCCACGCCGTGCAGGATGGGAGCCGAGAAGAAGAAACCGTATTCGAAATCAGCGCCGACGACATCACCGGCGGTCGCTTCCGTCGCCTTGGCGATGAAGTCGTCCAGGTCGGTCGCGGGTTCGGGGATGATCGAGGTATTGCGGTAGAGCACAACACCCTTGGTGGTCTCGGGCAGGCCGATCAGAGCGTCTTTATATTGCACAGCGCCGAGGGCTGCCGGGCTGATGGTGGACAGGGTTTCATCTGAAATCATGCCGGTCATATCAGCGATCAGGGCGGCATCATACAGGGCGGGACCCCAGTCAGCGCCACCGATGAGGACGGTTGGGCCGCCACCGGTCGACGCAGCGGTCTCGAACTTGCCGCGCAGATCATCGAAGGGAACGTACAGGATATCAAAGGTGACATCCGGGTTCTCGGCCTGGAAGGCAGCCACCACATCGTTCAGGCTGGCGATTTCGTTTTCTTTCCAGGACTGCCACAGGGTGATCGTGCCGCTCAGACCCATGGGTTCAGCGGGGGCTTCGGTGGCGGCAGGAGCAGCCGGGGCTTCAGTAGCAGCAGGCGCGGCCGGGGCGTCGGTGGCAGCGGGGGCGGCGGGGGCGTCGGTAGCTGCAGGGGCAGCCGGGGCTTCGGTCGCCGCGGGGGCGCAGGCGGCCAGAAGGAAAGCGGCGACCAGCAGGGTGCTGATCAGGGTGAACAACTTCTTCGACATCTC
>CALDSL010000488.1 GCA_937920255.1 uncultured Anaerolineaceae bacterium
ACGCGGTAGTTGAGCTGGAAGCGCACGTTGCAACTGGTGCGGTTCTCGGCGCAGCCCAGCGTGGCGCGGAAGTGGTCGCCGACGCTGACGCGGAAGCTGGGGAAACGCCCGGAAACCGCCCCGTTGTGGGTGCTCTGCGGCACCAGCAGCAGCCCGGCCGTCTGGCGCGCCTGGTTATCCTGCAGGCGCGGCTGGTCCTGGCGCATGACAAACCCGCTGGTATCACCGTCTTTGCCGGGGCAGGGGAGCACGCCGGCGCTGCTGCGCCACTCGGCCTCGCAGTAGCGCGCGGCCAGGTCCATCACCTGGGCGGAGGGGCGCACGGTGCTGGTCTGCCCGGGGGGCAGGGTGCTGGCGGCCGCGGTGGTGGGGCGCGCGGTGGCGGTGCGGATGACCGGCGTGGCCGCCACGACTTCGATTTCGACATAGAAGGTATCCTGGCTGCTGGAGCCCAGGCCAAAACGCTCGCCGGCAGGGGTTTGCAGCTTCCAGTTGCCGCGCACGCGGCCGGGGTTGTTGGGCGCGGTCATGCTGACCGAGATGTCGACTGTGCCGCCCGGGCCAACCGGCTGCGGGATGCGCACGGTGGGCGCGGCGCTCATGGCTGACCCGCTCTCGAACACCACGGCGTAGTCGGGCGTCCAGGTGCAGGTGCCGATGTTCTTCAGACGCCAGCTTTTGACGAAGCTCTCGCCGGGGCGCAACCGCGTGCCATCGGGGATGCTCAGGTCAGTGACAAATTCGCCCCAGTTGCAGCGCGTGGTCGCGGCGGTGGGCTGCTGCAGGCCGGGGGTGGCGCCCGGCAGGGTGGGCACCTGGGTGCCGTTGGAGGCAGCGATCACCGTCTGGGCGGCGGAAGTACCGGTAAGAGCGACCACCACCGTCTTGATGGCCGCGGTCATGGTGGCCTCCACGGGGTCACGCGGGCCGAGAGGCAGGTTGCAGGCCAGCAGCGCGGCGACAAGCGCGAGAAGGCCCGGGATCATGCGGATGCGTCGCTTCATTCTTTCTCCTTGGTTGTGTGATCCTATGATACCACGGCCTTAAACGCAAGCGCCGCAAGAAGTCAATCACAGGGGAGGGTTGATTTCTTTGCGGCGCGCCGGTATGCGTAGAAGAATTCCGGCTTACCGGCCAGGTTTGCTATATAAAGTTGTCACCGCGGGTTTGTTTTGTCATAGGAAAAGCACACGGTACCCCCAGGTGCACTTACTTTTATTACTGTATCATTTTTCACGGGGAAAGTCAAACGAAAAGGGGGCGAATTTTTGCAATTTTCGGAAAGGTTTGGTGGGGGGCGGTGTGGGCTTGCGATTTGTCTGGCACAGAGATGATCTATCGCTGAATGGGGGTAGGTCCTTCTTCCTCCCATGCCTTGGCGGCGAGCCAGATGAGATCGTAGACGGGGTCTTTGACGGCCAGGTAGGCGTCGATGTCGTGGGGGTGGAGGCGGGCGAGCTGGCGCTTGATGTGCTCGACGGTGCGGGCGGCGAGGGGGTGGGCGCGCAGGTAATCGCGGAAGAGCAGGGCGTAGCGCTGGTTGGGGTTGCCCAGCACGCGCATGTGGATGTTGGCGCGGCGATCGCCGGGCGGCTCGTTGAACAGGAATTTCACCCAGCGCTCGGGCGCGGGGTCTTCGCCCGCGGGCACGTGGTCATGATCGAAGCCGGGGTGGTAAGCGTATCCGGCGGCGATCAGGCGGTCGCGCGCCGCGTCGCTGAGTTCGGCTACGGTGATCTGCACGTCGATGATATCTTTGGCCCCCAGGCCGGGCACCGAGGTCGAGCCGATGTGGTCGATGCGCAGGGCCAGATCGCCCAGCGCGGATTGCAGGCCGGCGCGGATGGTCTCGAACTGCGCCGGCCAATCCGGATTGTACTCGGCGATGGTGATGGTGCGGCGTGGGCGGGTCACGGCTTAGAACCCGTGCTCGGCGCGGATGTGTTCGAGCAGCCCCTTGCTGGCCGCGCTGACCAGCTTGTAGGTGAAGTTAAAATCGCGAGTGTAGTAGGGGTCGGGCACGTCGCGCACGCCCATGTGGGGGGCGTAATCCATCAGGCGCTGAACCGGGCCAAGCCGGCGCATGTCGCGGATGTTTTCCTCGTCCATCACCAGCAGGTAGTCGTAGTGCTGGACGTCATCGCGCGTCACCTGGCGGGCGCGTTTGGCCGGGTCGAGCGGGATGTTCTGGATGCGCAGCATCTCCTGCGTGCCGGGGTGGGGCGGGTTGCCGATTTCCCAGGTGGTGGTGGCGGCGCTGGCGATGTGGAAGCAGTGCGCCAGCCCGGCCTGCTCGACGAGGTGGCGGAAGACGGCTTCGGCCATGGGCGAGCGGCAAATGTTGCCGGCGCAGATAAAGAGTACGGAGATGGGTTTCTTGCAGTCTGTCATGGGGAGGATTATACCAGAGGGAGGGAAGACCCTCACCCCAACCCTCCCCCAAAGGGGGAGGGAGAGTCGAATACCCCTCTCCCTCTGGGAGAGGGGTAGGGGTGAGGGTTTGTGGGGTGCGGGAAGTAGCTGTGTTAATTTTGTTGACATCCCCTGCCCAGATTCGTATTATTAAACCAGTCGATGGATTGGAGGGAAGGCATGCCGTACGATTCACCGCATTTCCGCCTGGAACCGCTGGCGCAGGGCGTTTACGCGGCGCTGGCCAAGCCGGAGGGTTGGGCCTGGAGCAACGCGGGCATCATTGACCTGGGTGGCTATACCCTGGTGTTCGACACCTTCTTCAGCCCGGCCGCGGGGGAAGATCTGCGCCGCGCGGCGGAAATTGTCACCGGGCGCACGGTGACCTGGGTGGTGAACAGCGGCTATTCGCTGCTGCACATCGGCGGGAACCAGGCATTTCCCAACGCCACGATCCTCTCCACGCCCACGGCGCGGCAGTTGATGACCGACCGGCTGTGCGCGCTGATGCAGGTTTGGCGCAAGAACCCGACGCCGCTGCTGGAAGAGGTGCGGCGCGACGGCTACGCTTTCAGCGACGAGGAACAGGCAGCCCTGGACCGCAACCTGCTGGAAATGCTGCCGGGGTTGCACGTGACCACGCCCGAGCAGACGTTCTCCGGGCCGACGGCGCTGCACGGCTCGCTGCGCAGCGTGGAACTGCGCCCGCTGGAAGACGACCCGGCCGGTCGCTGCATTCTCACGCTGGAGGATGAGGGCATCCTGTTCTGTGGGAGCGCGCGGCTGCCCGAACAGCGCACGATGCGGGCCATTCCGGGGCGCGGGTTCTGAGCGCGCCCGGCGGTCAGCGCCGGCACGCGTCCAGCACTTCGAAGAATGCGCTGACCACGCGCGGGTCGAACTGCCGGCCGGCCTGCTGGCCAATGTAGGCCAGCACGGCCTGCTCGGACCAGGCGCGCCGGTAGGGACGCTCGCTGTTGAGCGCGTCCCACACGTCGACCACGGCGAACAGGCGCGCGGCCAGCGGGATCTCCTCGCCGCGCAGCCCGCGCGGGTAGCCGCTGCCGTCCCAGTGCTCGTGGTGGCAGTAGGGGATGTCCAGAGACGGGCGCAGGAAGGCCACGCGCGAGAGGGCGTCGAAGGCCATGCGCGGGTGCTCGCGCATGATCTCCCACTCCTCGGGGGTGAGCGGGCCGGGCTTGAGCAGGATCGAATCGGGCACGCCCATTTTGCCGATGTCGTGCAGAACCGCGCCGCGGCGCACATTGACGATATCGTCCTCGTTCATGCCCAGTTTTTGCGCCAGCAGCAGGGTCAGGTGCACCACGCGCTTGCTGTGGCCGGCCGTTTCGCGCTCGCGCATTTCCAGCGCGCGCGACCAGCCTTCCAGGGTGGCGTCGTAACTCTCGCGCAGCTCGGCTTCCACCCGCTGGCGCTCGCAGATCTCTTTTTCCAGCTCCGCCACGCTGTGCGATAGCTCTTCGGTACGTTCCTGCACGCGCCATTCCAGCTCGGCGTAAGCGGTTTGCAGCCGGTTTTCGGCGCGCTTGCGCAAGCTGATATCGCGCAGCATGATCAGATGGCCGGCCGGGCGGCTTTTGGTGTTTTGAATGGTCTTGACGCGCAGATCGTAGTAGCGCTCGTCATCGCCCTCCGACACCAGCAGCTCGCGGTGCGGCTCGGGATCGCTGGCCAGGTCGATCTGGCTGGCCCAACCGATGGGAAGCTGGCTGAGCGGCTGGCCGTAGGCGCGCAGCCCGGGCTGGCCCAGGAATCGGCGCGCGGCCTGGTTGATATCCACCAGGCGGCCCAGGCTGTCGACCACGATCACGCCGTCTTCCATGTTATCAAACACTTGCTCGCGGGCGATGGGGACGATATCGAAGACGCGGAAGGAGAACAG
>CALDSL010000489.1 GCA_937920255.1 uncultured Anaerolineaceae bacterium
GCACCAGCGGTAAAACCAGCGCGCGGCCAGGGTGGGCAGGTTGATGCAGCCGTGGCTGCGCGGGCTGCCAAAATCGTTATGCCAGTAGGTTCCATGCAACGACACGCCGCTTTCGGTCAGGTAGCACACCCAGGGCACGCCCGGGAGATCGAACCCGCTGCCGATGCCCGGCTCGCCGGCGGCCATGTGGCGCGAGGGGCGCTTGCGGTTGGTGGTGTAGCGGCCGGGTTTGGTGCGGAAGTCGCCATCCTTAAATCGCGCTCCGGTGGCCGTGCGGCTGGCGAACACCGCGCGGTCGCCTTCGTAGGCGGTGACGATCTGCTCCGTCAGGTTGACCTCGATGCGCTTGTTCTCGGCCGGCACATGCGGCGAAAGCGGAGCCAGTTCTTCGGCGGTGAACACGTGCAGGTGCGTGGCGTTGACGTAATAATCATACCCCTTTTTGTCGTCACGTACGCGGTACCACTGGCGGCCATCTTTGCTGGTTTCGATGCTGTAAATCCAGTGGGTGGTGCCATAATACAGCCGGTACGCCACGTGCGCGGCGCTCTGGTACGACCAGTATGCCTCGGTGTACGGCACGGTCACCTCCGCCAGCCGCCCGTTCTTGGGCACGGCGCTGGCGATCTCATTCTGCACCACTTCCACCGGCTGCACGCCGCCGGAATACACATAGCCCTCGCCGTCGTTGACCACGTACCACACCCGGTTGTAATCTCCCGGCTCCAGTCCCAGCGTGACCCCGGTGATGGGGATGATGAGATCGTAATAGTAATGCTTGATGATCTCGCTGTCGAAGGACGGCCTGGTGCGCAGAGTGGTGCGGTTGTTGAGCACGCGCCCGAGCGTTGTGATGGCTTCGCCTTCCGGCGCGGCAAAACCCGCGCGGCCGGGAACTTCGGGCAGCGGCGGCAGCGCCAGGCTCAGAGCGGAGAGGCCTGCCAGTTTGAGAAATTCGCGTCGGGTGATGTTGCGGGGGTCGATGGCGCGGGGTTCATTCATGGTCAGTAATGCACGTTGACAAGCGTACCAACAGAAACAAAATCAAACAACCAGGCCGCGTCGTCGATGCTGAAGTTGACGCAGCCGTGGCTCATGGGCGTGCCAAAATTGCTGTGCCAGTAGGTGCCGTGCAGCCCGTACCCGCGGTAGAAATACATCACATACGGCACGTCCGGCAGGTAATAACCCGGCCCAGCCATGTCCGCGTAGCGGTACATGACGTAAACCTGGTACTGCCCGGTGACGGTGGGATGCTCGGCGGTGCCGGTGGAAACCACGAACGAGCGTACCAGTTGGTCGCCCTCGTAGGCGGCGGCGGTCTGCGTGCTCAGGTTGACGTCCACCCAGCGCTCGCCGCTGGTCACCGGTACCTGCGGCTCGGATACCACCGCGGTTGGGTATACCACCGCCGTGGGGTAGGTGCCAGGCGCGGGGTAATCTTCCGGCGGCTGGTACACTTGCACCGGGGCTTGCGCCAGCGTGGCGATGGGGGTGATCTCCACCACCGGGATGCCGCCTAGCGCGGTGGGGGTGGGCGGCTCAGGTTCTTCTGTTTTGGTGGGGGCAGGCGTGCGGGTGGGGCGGCTGGTGCGCGTCGCCGCCGGTTCGGTCGCCAGCGCCGCAGCGCGGGTGGCGGTGAGGGTCGGCGCGGCGGTCGTGGTGTAGCTCGGCAGCGCTGTTACGGTGTTGGTGGGCTTTTGAAGCGCAACCGGGCGCTCGGCGGAATTGACCTGCGCCAGTACTACTCCGGCCAGCGGGATGATCACCGCGGCGCTCAACACTACGAATAGCCCGAGGATGATCGCCACCCAGGCCAGCAGCGGCAGTTTGCGGCGTGGCTTGGCGGCCGGGCCGAGCGCGCGCAGCCGGGCGGTATCGTCCGGCGCGGCGGCGGTTTGCTGCGTCACCGCTTCTGGTTCGTAGGTGGTGGAAACAGCCTGTACCGGGCCGGTGATTTCTTCGCTGGCGGGCGCTGTGGTTGAGGGCGGGATGATGGCCACCGGCTCGGTGATTTCTTCGCCGTCCGGCCCGTGCTCGCGCAGCCGCTGCTCAGCCCAGGCCAGCCCGGCGCGGGCGCGGCTGCTGTTGGGGTTGATTTCCAGCGCGCGCTGCAAATACAGCACGCTCTCCGACGGCGTGCCGAGCGCGCCCAGGATCAGCCAGCCCTCTTCGAGGTTGGGGTCCAGGCGCACAGCTTCCGCCGCCCACTGCCGCGCCGCGGCGCTGTGTTTTTCACTCAATGCCTTGCGTGCCTGTTGCAGTGCCGAGCGGGCGGGTTCGTTCACGTTCATTGTTCCGGGGTAAGGGTGGGTTCGGTCGGGAGGGTGCTGGGTATGCTTTCGTTGCGGATGTAGCACAGAATGCCGGCGGTGACGCCTTCAGCTACTGTTTCGTACTGGTTGACCAGAATTTCACGGTCGAGGTTGAGAAAACCGGTTTCGATGATTGCGGCGGTGGTGTTGCTGTTGATCTCATCAAAGGCATGGTAGCTGGTCATATCGGGGGTGATGGTGTTGAAGTGGAACTTCATCCCGGTCACCTCGGCGTAGCGTTGCGTCAGGCAGGCCGTCAGGCGGGTCGCTTTTTCCGGGTAGGGGCTGGACATGGCAGCCGCCACCTTATACCCGGTGGCCTCGTTGTTGATGTACTGGCACGAATCGTTGTGGATCGAAACCAGCGCGGTGGCCTGGTACTGGAACAGGCGCGCGTCTTTTTCCTGCAGCAGGTCCACTTCGTAGCCCTCCGCCTGGAGGTTTTTACGCACCTGGGTGGCGATGCGCAGGTTCACCTGTTCTTCGGTCAGGCCGTCCGGGCAGACCGCGCCGGAATCATTGCCCCAGTGCCCCGAGACAATGCCAATGCGCGGGCTGGGCAGCGGGGTGGGCGTGGGCCAGTTGCCTTGCGGAACCTGCTGGTCGTTGCCGGGCTGCAGCGCCAGGAACATTTTATCCAGCAGGTCGTTGGAGAACAGGTTGGCGGGCGTCCACAGCGTGAACAGGGTGGCCAGCACGACCGCCGCGCTGATGATGGTCTGCAGGGCGGAGAATACGCTGACGCGCGAGGTTTTTGCCGCGCGCGGGGCGGCGGGTGCTGCCGGAGTTGGTTGCGGAATGGTTTGCGGATCCATAGGTAGATGAATAGTAACTTAAACAGTCGCTTAAACGCAAGGTCTTACCACATCACTGATGTGCAAGTTCCCTGCCAGGTTGAATAGATGATACACCAACCCGCGCGCCTTGACGCGAACAATTACGCAAAGTATAAACAAAGAGTAACTGTTCAGGTGCAAGGGGTTCTGTGGTGTTTTGTTGATGGTTATTTGGCGCGTACCGCCAAATAACCATCAACAAAACACCACAATTCACCCTCAGGCTGAGTAGTTACAAGGAAGATATATACGAAAGAACGGGGCAAACAAGTTCATGGAACATTCTGAAATGGTGCGCCAGGCGATGCGGCGCTGGGCTTCAGGCGTGGCGGTGGTCACCAGCCGCGCGGGAGACATCGTCCACGGCATGACCGTGAACTCGTTCACTTCGGTTTCGCTCGACCCGCCCATCATCAGCCTGGCGCTGAACCACCAGACGCGCACCATCGCGCTCTTGCGCGAGAGCGGCGTGTTGGGCATCACGTTCCTCAGCGAAGCGCAGCAAGACATCTCCGAAATCTTTGCCGGGCGCACCCCTGAAGACGCCGACCGTTTCGCCGGGCTGGAGACCTTCACCATGGTCACCGGCGCGCCGCTGCTGGCCGGCGGGCTGGCCTGCCTGGATTGCCAGGTGGTGTTTTCCTATCCCATGGCGACTTCGACGCTGTTCCTGGCCGAAGTGCTGGCGGTTTCCAATATACAAGAGGGCCGGCCGTTGGTATACTTTAACCGAGGATACCCGGGTTTGAAATGAATCACATCGAGAACTTGAGCCAGGAAGAACGGCAGGTGCTGCTGCGGCTGGCGCGGCAGACGCTCGAACTGGGGCGCGTACCCGACCTGGAACCCGAAAACCTCTCCCTGCGGCTGCGTGAGCAGGCGGCTACGTTTGTGACCCTCACCACGCGCGAAGGCGCGCTGCGCGGCTGCATCGGTACGCTGGAAGCTTACCAGCCCCTGGCGCTGGATGTTTGCGAGCACGCCCTGGCCGCCGCGCGCGAGGACTACCGCTTTCCACCGGTGCGGCTGCAGGAATTGCCCGATATTCGCATTGAAATCTCGCGGCTGACCCCACCCGCGCCGCTGCATTACAACCGCCCCGAGGAATTGCTGCAAAAGCTGCGCCCCGGTATCGACGGCGTGACCCTGCGCGACGGGGCGCGGCGGGCCACGTTTTTGCCCCAGGTGTGGGAAAAACTGCCCGACCCCGAGGAATTTCTGGATCACCTGTGCCTGAAGATGGGCTCGCCCTCCAGCCTGTGGCGCCACCGCATCCTGCGCGTGGAGACCTATCAGGTGGAAGAGTTCCACGAATAAGCGGGGTGGTATAACCCCGATCAAACAGGCGGCCTGATAGGACCCAACGCGTTGGCTGGTCGCGGACGCGCGGGCGTCAGAAGTGGATGAACTGGTCTACCTTGAGCACGAAAATCGTGGCGCGCTTGGTGTTTGGGTCGGAAGGTGGGGCGCAGTTGGTGCGGATGGTGCTCAGGGCGGCGTCCAATTGCTCGTCGTCCACGCCGATCAGCAGGGTGGTGGAGCCGCGCCGCAGGAATCCGCCGGTCGAGGCCACCATGGTGACGCGGAAGCCCGCCGAGGTAAGCGCGCCTGAAACCGGCTCGTTATCAACATCACGTAGGATAGCGATGATCAGTTTCATGGTTAGAACTCCTCGTAATGTTCAATTTCCATTGAGAAAATCGTCGCACCACCGATGGTGATGGGGGTGGGGGTGGGCAGCGGCAGCGGAGCGCTTTCCAACGGCACAGCGATATATTCGATCCGCTGGCGGCAGCTGCTATTGAGGGCTTCCAGGGCATCCTGCTCGCGTTGCGCGGGCAGGCCGATCAACAAGGTGACGTTGCGGCGTCCCAGAAAACCACCGACGCTCGGCAGCCGGGTTGAGGTCAGGCCAATCTTCGATAATGCGTTCTGAGCGCTTTCCGCGTCCTGCGCCTGGATGACCGCCATCAGCAGGATATTGCTTTCCGATTGCGGCATTTCGGTTTCACTCATACAGCCTCCTTCCGGATGGTGGTGATGTGTCAAGCCAGCGATAAACGGTATGGGCCTGGGCCATGAAAGACAACCGGTTTTCCGGTGGGAAAAGTCACACTGGTTTCCTCGCCCTGACGCAGCACTGTGACTCCTCGATATTGTACTGTAATTGGCCATGGATAGGGGTTAATTCCGCGCACAATTATCTCATTTGGCGAAAACCGCTCCAGTCCCAGGCTTTGCAGGAACAGACCCAACGGCGCCAGCCCCAACAGCGCGTTGCGATCGCCGCTGGGCTGGCCGGTATGGGCGTGGTAATACTGGGTAAAGGCGCGGTTCGACTTGAGCGCGCCGGTCACGGCATGCATTAATCGCGTCACCAGTTCGGCGGACTCGGTTTGCCGGCCGTAGTGTAAAAGTCCTTCGCCGACCAGCGTGTTCCACAGCATCTCCACATGCGAAAAGTACGCGGGCGCTTCTTCGCCCGGGCGTGAGGGGCACATGGGGATGCCAAACGCGGACAGAAAGCGGCCGGTCAGAGTCTGCTCGATCAGGGAGGCAGCCTGTTCCTGCGCGGTCATCTGCGCCCATAGCGGCAGCAGCAGCGAAACCGTCTCCTGCGTGAAATCGACGGTATACAGGCGCAGGCGGTCACGGCTTTCCAGTCCGCTGATCTCCAACCGTTCCAGCGAATGGAAGATCGACCGGGTGGTGGCGCGGCCTTCGCCGTGCATCCAGAAGAAATCCGTTGGCCGCAGCTCGTCGCACACCGCGCCCTGCAGGGTCTGGCCGTAGAGCAGCACCCGCGCCGCGCGCGTGCTCTCCTCCTGGCTGTGGACGCGCACGATCAGCCGCTGTGGCGTGGAAAACGGATGCTCGAAGGGCGTGTTGCCGCTGCCCTGAAAGGTCTTGACCAGCTTTCCCGGCGTCCAGCGGTGGGTTTGAAAATCGCGGAAACGGTAGACAGCCGCTTCGGCATCCCAGGTTTCCTGCACCAGCGCGCGCAGTCGCGCGGCCCGGGCTTCCAGCGTGGGCAGGTCGGCTTCCCGCCCTGTTCGGCGGGCAATGCGCATCAAACTCTGGCACTCGCGGTACAGCAGCGCGCCCAGCGCCGGGCTTTCGATGGTGGTGATATCCACGCCCTGCGACTCGATATGCCAGCGGTCGAACAGGGGGTTGCTCTCGTAGCCGGTCTGCAGGGGGTGATCCCATTCGGGGAAACCATCGCCGTCGCGGTCGTGCTCGGCGCCCATCCACGCCTCGAGGAAGCGCGCGAGGCGCGGGTACTGCTCATCCAGCCACGCCGGGGATGGGTCTGCCTGGGCCAGCTTCCAGGCCAGGGTTGCCAGCAACGGCGGCGCCATGTGGCGGCCGCGCTGGCCCCCCAGCCCTGGCTTCCAGTCAACAAACCCGTTTTCGGCCTGGACATGGAGGAAGTTCTCCAGCACGCCTTTTACCAGGTCCGGCGCGCCGGGGAGCACACTGGCCAGTTGCAACGCGCCAAAGGCGGTCTGCCCACTCCAGGCATAGGGGTAGTCACTGCCGTCGCCGCGCGGCGAAAATCCCCGGTCGGGGCCGCGGCTGTGCACGAACGAGGGGAAGGGCAACTGCGGCCCGGTCATCAACAGCCGCAGCGCTGCGGTTTGGGTGAAGGCAAAGGCGGCGTCCCAATCCGGGTCGCCGGTGTGGACGTCAACCATGTGCTGCCGCGCCAGCATGGAGATGCGCGCCAGCGGCGCGTCCCACGCAACAGCGGCCAGGGCGCGGGCGGCCTCCAGCGATGCTTCGCGTTCTCCCAGCGAGGCCAGCGCCCAGCTCACCGGGCGGGAAGCGCCCGGGTACAGCTCAAAATCGACGGCCAGGGCCGGGAATGGGCTGTTGACCGGCACGGCGGAGGTGCCCGCCAGCGCGCACACCGGTGCAAGGCCTTCGGTTCGGCCGGCCAGCACTGGTGACGGCGCGGCGGCAACCACCGACATGGCTTCTCCCTGCTCCAGCGGGCTGAGCAGCGCGGCCAATTCCATCCGCAGGTTTTCTTTGAGCACGCTGGCGTTGGTGACCAGGATGCGCCCGGTGATGGTGTGCGAGTCGGGAACCCAAACCTCGCACTGTACGTCTATACCAGAGAAGGGCGCGAATGCGAGGAGGAGATAGTTGGGAGCGAAACGCAGCACGCGCGGCGGCCCGGCAAACGCCGACGGGTCGGTCAGCGCGGCGCCGGCGCGTACAAAGCGTGGAAACAGGCGCATCCATCCGGCGCGCAGGCCGTAGGTGGTGTGGAGCAGCAGCGCCGGCGGCTCGCCGCCGCCCAGGCTCAACTCCCAGATATGGTCATTGGTGTAATCCGGGGCGCACAGGCGCGCGTCGGCCGCCAGAACCAGGTGCAATGGGTCGCCCGCGCCGAGTTTCCATTCTCGCATATCCCGATTGTACCCCGTTTGCTCGACCTGGTATGAAGATTGCAGCGTTTTTGGGAAAAATGGAAAGTTTGTGCGAGGTGCTATAATGATGTATGATCAACCGACCATGTGCAACACATTTGTTAAGAAAGCATAAAACCAAGAATGGACCGTAACGATCCAAACGCGAATGAAGAACCCCGCAGACCGTATGACCGGCTGCGAAAAATCCTCGATGCAGGCGAAGATTCCACCGAAGGCCTGGAGGGTTTGGATGCCATCCCCGGTACAGGCAGCGAGGAACAATCCGCGCCGGAACAGCCGCCCACACCAGGGGAGGATACCGGAACCCAACCCGCCACACTGGAAGATACCGGCCCGGTGCGCGCCGCCGAATCCGAACCGGCGCAGGCTTCGGATTTGGAAGATACCGGACCGGTGCGCCTGGACGCTTCGAATGACGATACCGGCCCCGTGCGCGTGAGCGCTGAGCCGACCGCGGATGGTGATGATTCGCTGCTGGAGCTGGGTGAAGCCGAAGAAAGCGCGCCAGAGTCTCCGGCGGTTGGCGCAATCGCCTACCCGCTGATTGACCGCCACCCCACCGGTGAACCTGAATCGACCGGGGGTTGGTACGGCCAGGGCGAGGTTACGCCCGAGCCGGAAGATCCTTCGCGCGATGCCACGGTGGCCATCCCACCCAAGGCGGATGACGACATCCCCACCCAGCCGGTGAAAGTCGCGCCGGCGCCTTCGCGCCGGTATCAGGCCCATCCCGGCCAGCCGCTGCCCCAGCGCGTGGAAGAAGTGGACCGCGACGCGACGCGCGTGGCCCCTTCGGCCTATGGACCGTCAGGCACAGGCACGCGGCCCGGCCGCGCCTACCAGGCGCCAACACCCACGCCGATGCAGCCGGTGTACACGCCGCCTCCGCCGGTGTCGCCCACCGGGCGCACGCAGCGCCGCAAAAATGGTAACGGCAAGCGCGGCATGGGATGTTTTTTGCGCGGGCTGGTGGCGCTGCTGTTTGTAATGGCGCTGGTGATTCTGTGCGTCGGCTCGTTTGGGGTATACCAGTATTTTCGTATCGCTTCCACCCTGCCGCCGGTCGACGATCTGCGCAACCGCTCCTCGCAGTTTGAGACCACGCGCATCCTCGACCGCAACGGCAACATGCTGTATGAAATCCTCGACCCCAACGCCGGCCGGCGCACGTGGGTGCCGCTGGATCGCATTTCGCCCTACCTGATCGCCGCCACCATCGCCACCGAGGATAAAGAGTTCTGGAACCATCCCGGCTATGACCCGGTGGCGCTGATCCGCGCCCTGTGGCAGAACTACACTGGGGGCGGGGTGGTGTCGGGTGCGTCGACAATTACCCAGCAGCTTGCCCGCTCGTTATTGCTGCCGGACGAAAAGTACGAGATCACCTTGCAGCGCAAAGCGCGTGAAATTGTGCTGGCGGCGGAAATCACGCGCCGCTTTAGCAAAGAAGACATCCTCGAGCTGTATCTCAACGAGAACTACTACGGTAGCCTGTCGTACGGTATCCAAGCCGGATCGGAGGCGTATTTCAACACCACCGCCGACCGGCTGACCCTGGCGCAGGCGTCGTTCCTGGCCGGTCTGCCGCAGGCGCCTGGCGTGTACGACATCTACGAAAACCGCGACGCCACGCTCAACCGCCACAAGCAGGTGCTGACGCTGATGTACCAGGTCACGCAGGAGCAGAATTGCATCGAGGTTGGCGCGGAAGCCGACCGGGTGTGCGTGGATGCGCCCACCGCCCAGGCCGCCGCGGCGGAGATCGAAGCTTATAACTTCACCCGCAATCAAAACAGCATCCGCTATCCGCATTGGGTGACCTACATCCGTAGCATATTGGAAAGCCAGTACGACGCCCAGACCATCTACCGCTCGGGTTTCACGGTCTACACCACGCTTGATCCTTCGCTGCAAGACCTGGCGCAGGAAGTGGTGCGCCAGCAGGTGAGCACGCTCGCCGCGCAAAATGTGACCGACGGCGCGCTGGTGGCCATCCGGCCCTCCACCGGTGAAATCCTGGCGATGGTTGGCTCACCCGATTTTTATAACGATGAAATTTCCGGCCAGGTGAATATGGCGGTCAGTCCGCGCCAGCCCGGCTCCTCGATCAAACCGCTCACCTATGTGGCTGCGTTTGAGAAGGGCTGGACCCCGGCTACCCTGATCTGGGATGTTCCTTCGCAGTTCCCGCCTTCCGGCGACCCGAACGATCCCAGCCCGCCGTATGTGCCGCAGAACTATGACGGCCGCTTCCACGGGCCGGTGCCGGTGCGTTCGGCGCTGGGTAATTCGTACAATGTACCGGCAGTTAAAGCGCTGCAGTTCGTGGGCATTTACGACAACCCCACTACGCCCGGGCAGGACGGCTTTGTCAACTTCGCGCAGCGCCTTGGTATCACCACGCTCACCCGCCCGGATTATGGCCTTTCGCTCACGCTGGGCGGCGGGGAAGTGACCGTGCTGGAAATGACCTCGGCGTTTGGCGTGTTTGCCAACGGTGGGCAGCGCCTGCCGCCGGTGGCGATCACCAAGATCACCGATTATACCGGCGACACAGTGATGGAATACCAGCTCCCCGAACCGGCCCAGGTGGTGCGCGCCGAGCACGCCTACCTGATCAGCTCGATCCTTTCGGATAACGAAGCGCGCACGCCCATGTTTGGG